>NZ_JBMPPF010000007.1:0-193512 GCF_049339385.1 Undibacterium sp. SXout7W
GGCGCTTGATGCGCCTGCCATAGTGTGCCGATTGTGCGAGAAATCGCGCAAGAACAAGAAAAATTGGAAACATTCGCTCCAATTTCCACTATAAAACATGCTCTCGCGAGCATGTTTTATGAATGAGCGGCACTTAGTTTCGAAGTTTAAGAAAATTAGAACTTAATCAGACTTTCCTTATTATTAATGAAGCCAAAATATCATTTGCAATCAAATACTCGGAAAATCTCTGTTTTGCTGTTAAAAATCGATCATATTTTATTATTGTGATAAGTATGAGTAATACTCCAGCATGTGAAAATCAGATTAAAAATGAATTTTCTGACATCGCCTGAATCTGGTGTAATCTTAGCCCTTTGCTGCAAATGCACAATCGAATTGATGCGAATCAATTATGACTTTGATCTTGTTTGACACAATTCACCATCACTGAAAAGAGGAAATGCAGATGAAGTCCACGCAAGTGACACCAATGACATCAACCAAGGATCAGGATAAGCCGCACCACCTCTGCTATCTGACAGGCGATGAGATTGCCGTCAATCCGATTGATATGGCGCTGCAAAACCAGATTGCCAAACTGACTGGTGGTATCTCCCCTGCGAGTGTCTTGCTGGCGTGGACAGACTGGGCAATTCATCTGGCGGTTTCTCCCGGAAAACAAATGGATTTAATAAACCTGCTACAAAAGCAGGTGCTGGAATGGCCGGGCTTTTTAAGTGCAATGTTGCCAGCGGAGAGCAAGGAAAATCCTCCAGCACAGCCCCCCGCCGCACAAGACAATCGCTTTCAATATCCGGGATGGAATAGCTGGCCCTATAACGCAATGAGCCAGACCTTTCTGCAAAGCCAGCAATTCTGGCATGAGGCAACGATGGGGATACGCGGTGTTACAGGACATCATGAAAACGTCGTCAATTTTACTGCCCGTCAATTGCTTGACATGATGTCTCCATCCAACTTTCCGTTACTCAACCCGGAAGTCATTGAGGCCACCAAAGAAAGCGCCGGTAAAAATTTGCTGTCGGGCGCAGCGCACTGGATGCAGGATAATGGTCTGGAAATGAAGTCTCCCGATAATCATCAGCATACACGTCCTTCAGACCAGCTAGCCTATCAACCAGGCCGCGATGTTGCGCTTACCCCTGGAAAAGTGATCTTCCGCAATCATCTGATCGAGTTAATTCAGTACTCACCGCAAACCAGTAAAGTCTATGCTGAGCCTGTTCTGATTGTCCCTTCATGGATCATGAAGTACTACATTCTGGATCTGTCACCACACAATTCCATGGTGCGGTTTCTGGTCGAACAGGGACACACCGTTTTTATGATTTCATGGCGCAATCCAGATCGCAATGACCGTGATCTGGGGATGCATGATTATCTGGAACTTGGGCTATACGCCGCGCTGGATAAAATTGCTCATGCAACACATCATCAACCCATCCATACAGTAGGCTATTGTCTTGGTGGTACCTTACTGGCGATCGGCGCAGCAGCGCTTGCCAAAGATAATGCCACCAACACCAAACCAGCGATAGCGCCTATCGCGACAGTCAGCTTACTGGCGGCGCAAACTGATTTCCGCGAACCCGGAGAACTAGGCTTATTCATTGACGAAAGCCAGCTGGCGATGCTTGACGCGCAAATGTGGGAGCAAGGTTATCTGGCAGGCGAACAAATGACGGGTTCGTTCCAGCTGCTTAATTCACGTGATCTGATCTGGTCGAAACTAATGCGCGACTATCAGCTTGGCATACGTAACGAGCCAAATGATCTGATGTCCTGGAATGCCGATACCACGCGGATGCCTTATCGGATGCATAGCGAATATCTGAAACATCTTTTCCTGCACAATGATCTGGCGGAGGGTCGCTACGAGGTCAACGGCCACGCCATTGCACTCAATGACATTCATGCCCCCATGTATGTCGTCGGCACGGCAAAAGACCATGTCTCACCTTGGCGTTCGGTATATAAGATTCACTTTTTGACTGGTGCACCGATAGAATTTATCCTTGCGTCCGGTGGCCACAATGCAGGCATCGTATCTGAACCAGGTCACGCGCATCGCAGCTTCCAGATACAACCCCAAAACCAGCATAGCAAAGCCTATGCTGATCCGGATGAATGGCTAGGGCGAGCACAAACACAGCCAGGCTCGTGGTGGATACACTGGCAGGAATGGCTGAAGAAACATTCCGAGGGAAATCAAGTCAAGGCCCGACATCCGCATGCCGATCCAGAACTCGGCGACGCACCGGGCACTTATATTTTTGAAAAATAAAATAGACTAAAGTGCTCCCTGTTTGGGATCAATGCACAACTCAGCTTGAGGACGACTGTCGAGCCATATCAAAGTAAGGCAGTCGATTAACGATCATCAACGTGATCTTGACGTTGATGTCGTGTATGAAAGAGCTGAGTGTCAATAACTCGTATCACGGCAAAACAATACACGCCAAATGCCAAAAAATTGGCAGGCATTAACCACGTGATCTCGACCTTTATATTGAGTTCATGCACCGGCACAAATGATGTAGCTGAACAAGCTTCCTGAAGTGCCAACATAATTCAACATTCAGTTCAATGCCGAATCACGCTGATCATGCTGATCATGCTGATCATGCTGACAGTATCGTATGCAAGGCTTGCCACACGCGGACTGCGTCTAATTTCTGCATGCAGTCCTGATGCCCCAGAGGGCACTCACGTTGCTTACAGGGCGCACAAGCTAATCGTAGAGACAACGAGTAGGCGATATCTGAAAAAGGTGGTGCGTGATCTGGATCGGTCGGGCCGTAAATAGCAATGACGGGCCGATTCAATGCAGACGCGATATGCAACAGACCTGAATCATTGCTGACCATAGCCTTTGCCGAGGCAATTAAAGTGATCGCCTGAGTCAGCGAGGTCTTACCTGCCAGATCGAATATCTCAGGTCTGAGCGCTTTAATTTCATCACACACAGTCCTGTCTTTCGGCGATCCCAGTAAAACAATTTGTGCGCCAGGCAATGACAGCAATATCATTTTTGCCAGCTCTGCAAAGTGACTGGCAGGCCAGCGTTTGGCATTTCCAAATTCTGCGCCAGGAGCAAAACAAATGACGGGACGTTGCTCAGATAAACTCAGACTGTTCAACGTGGCACTAATCTGCTGCTGACTGACTGACAGCATTGGCCTTGGAAGATTGATGGGTGCCTGAGATGCAGGTGCCTCAGCAAGTGCGGCATAAAAAGGTACCATCGCACGCGGCTTTTCGGCATCATCATGATGCATCACATTGATTAAACCGTAGCGGCTCTCGCCTTTATAGCCAATCCGTTTTTTAATGCCGGCCATCCATGGCAGCAAAGCGAATTTCAGGGTATTCGGCAGCACATAGGCAAATACATATCGCTGCTGACGCAGGAGTTGCGCATAGCGCCAGCGCTCACGCAATTGAAGAGCACCATGTTTAAACGGTGTCTCCAGAACAGTATCGACCTCCTTCATTGCACGTAATACCGGCGCGACCCAAGACGCTGCCAGTACATCAATCGCATGTTGAGGATATTTTTTTTTCAGCAATTGCAGTAAAGGCTGCGCCATTACAGCATCGCCTATCCAGTTCGGTGCAATCACTAATATGCGTGAGGATGGCATCGCCTTTTCCCAGCTCATTTTGGCGCTCGTCCCATCAGAAAAAATTCTTCGTTGGGACGCATGGAAATCACATTCGCCATCCGGTTTGATAATCCGAAAAAGGCGGTAATGGCAGTAATATCCCAGATATCTTCGTCATCAAATCCCTGTTGATACAGGACGGCATAATCAGCATCAGTAACTTGATGGGAATTCAGGCAAACCTTGATTGCAAAATCCAGCATCGCTGACTGGCGAGGAGTGATATCGGCCTTCAGATGATTAACAGCTACCTGATCGGCAATCAATGGATTCTTTGCATAAATACGCAAAATGGCGCCATGTGCAACTACGCAATACAGACAATTATTTTTTGCACTGGTCGCAGTCACAATCATTTCTCTGTCGGCTTTTGTCAGATTACCTGTCGTCTTCAGCATCAACGCATCATGGTAAGCAAAAAAAGCTCGGAATTCGTCTGGTCTGTGGGCCAGTGTCAGAAACACGTTTGGTACAAACCCCGCTTTTTCCTGTACAGCCAAAATTTTTTCCCGGATGTCTTGCGGTAAATGTTCAAGATCAGGAACTGGGAAGCGTGAAATAGGAAAGGTCATTATTTTTTATCCTCACTTATCAATATGAGTACAGCGTCCATACATAGAACTTACGCGAAATTGCTCCAGCGAGCCAAGGCGACACAGGCAGTATAGGCTTGTAGCTGCTTGTAAAATTTACACTTCCGTGAACCAGACACCGCCGCTACTATTTTGTGTCTGTTCTGATATAAAAATGATGATCGGCAAGTGATTCAGGCAGCAAATTGCAAACGGTGCAAATTGGCATAGACGCCCCCTTTTTGCAACAGTTCCGCATGGGTTCCGACTTCCGCAATCTGCCCATCACTCATGACCACAATACGGCTTGCACGTTCTATGGTGGATAAGCGATGCGCGATCACTAAAGTGGTTCTGCCCATCATCAGTTCATCTAATGCCGCCTGCACTGCCCGTTCGGATTCACTATCAAGTGCTGACGTCGCTTCATCAAGAATCAGTATTGGCGCATCCTTATAGATTGCCCTGGCAATGGCCAGACGCTGACGCTGACCGCCAGAGAGGCGCATACCGTTATTCCCGACAAACGTATTCATACCATCAGGTAAATCACGAATCACATCGGTCAGATGCGCTGCCTGTACTGCGGCGGCAATACGTGCGCTATCAGGATGCGCATCGCCATAAGCAATATTCGCAGCGACCGTGTCATCGAATAACACCACGTTCTGACTCACCATGGCAATCTGTTCACGTAAGCTGCCGAGCGCAATAGATTGTAAGGAGCGACCATCGAGCAAGATATCACCTGAGGTCGGCATATAAAACCGTGGTACCAGATTGACCAGCGAGGTTTTACCGCCACCCGACATTCCCACGAGAGCGATCGTCTCGCCAGGGAGTATGCTCAGGTTAATGTCTTTTAATGCCTCTTGTTCCTGCTCAGGATAAGAAAATCCGGTATGAACAAATTCCAGTCGGCCACTGGCACGACCCTGCAGGACTTCGCCATCACCTGACTCCGGTGCCGTATCCATCAGGCCAAATACTGATTCCGATGCTGCCAATCCACGTTGCATAGGACCATTCAGATCAGCGAGACGTTTCAGCGGCGTCAACAGTAGCATCATTAAACTGACAAATTCAACGAAATGACCAACGGTTGTAGCGTCTTCCGTCGCCTGTGAGACGGCAAACATAATAACCACCGCGACTGCCACAGCCGCTGCAAGTTGTGTCAGCGGCGTGGTAGATGCAACAGCAACTGTGGTCCGCATTGCGTATCCGCGTAATTTTTCATTTTTTTCTTCAAAACGCTGCTGTTCATACTGCTGACCACCAAATATGCGAATGACCTGGCTGGCGCGTGTCGCTTCTTCTATCACTTGCGTCAGTTCATTATTAACATCCAGCTGACTCTGATTCAAGCGACGCAAACGCTTACTGACACCACGTACCAACAACGCCATCACCGGCATCAGTACCAGTGCGACGATCGTGAGCTTCCAGTTCCGCCACAGCAACGCGGCCATCAACACCATGACTGTCAGGGAGTCCCGAAACAGGGTTGTCATGGAGACTTTCAACATTTCCACGATCTGTTGAGCCTCAAACATGATCGTGTTAATAATACGACCACTGGATTCTCCATGATAAAAACTGACGGGGACGTTTAATATCCGGTCAAATACCTTGGCTCGCAATTCGTTCAGCAGTCGTGTGGATACCCAGGTCATCAGATAACTGGTGGTAAACGTGCACAAACCTCGCATCAAGAATATTCCGATGATGGCAACTGGTACCTTCCAGATTGCCAAATGGCTGGCATCACCTTTGAAGCCATGATCGAGTATGTAGCCTAATACTTTCGGGAACATCACCTCGGTCGAAGCAGTCCCCAACATTGTCAGTAAAGCCCACCATATCCGTGAACGGTAGGTTTGTACCAGTGTCCACAAACGTCGAAAAACAGTAATCGTTTCTTTATTAATTAATCGCATAAATCCATTGTTTTGTTTTACCTGTGCATCTGCATATATCTGTATGTGACAAAGAATTCATCAGCCCTTGCGGGAGGACGGAAGTATTGATCTTCATCGCATCGCCGCTTATCTGCCTGATACAGTAATATCTCGTTCACTCCGCATTCATGATGATTTCCGCGCCAATGACCGCCAACTGATTCCCGATAATGGAATGGCCAGCAAAATCATGAACGCCATACCAAATACACCATCACGCAAAATCGCATTAAACATCCCGCCAACCATCATGGCAACGGTCAGCATCGTCAACAACATCGCATGATCTCGGATGCTGGCATCATCAATCTGACCCGCTTGACTCACTTGACTCACCTGACTAACGTGACTCATATGGCGTGCAATGAATAACTGCATACCAAAAATCCCCAGTAGGGCCAGCAAACCACCTGCGCCTAACTCTGTCATATATAGCAAATAATCATTATGCGGCGTTGTCATGGTAGCGCTACTCAGTCCGACAGCACGCTGTCGGTAGTGCATCATCCAAGTGGCGACGCCATGCCCTGTCCAGGGTTTCTCTGCAATAATCTCTGCGGTGATTTTGTATATTTCCAGACGCATTCCATCTTCATTGACTTTTCGCCCCTCTGAAAAATCTCTGAGCTGATGAATGGTACACAAGGAACGCAATTTAAAAATCTCCCATGGCCCAGCCTGTACTAACCTGACTTCGCAGGTTGCCGGTGCAGGTAATCCTGTGGCATATTTCCAACCGCCATACAACAACAATCCAAATACGAACGGTATCAGCAAGCTACGCCACGACCAACGCAAGCGGCTCAACAGCAGGCACGCACATAACAATACAAACATGAGGCTGGCGGTTCTGGTTTTTGCCAGCAAAACCAAACTGATCACGACATACAGAAATGCCAGGGCGCGTAATATCGTGTAATCGCGGCGCAGTCGCCATTCGTGCAACATCCAGCCAGCAGCAACTGCCAGCAGGATGCCGAGCAAGATCGATTTATTTCCTTCATAAATCACATAACTTCTGAACAGTGTATTCGCCGGCAAAAGGTGAAAGAAGTTTGCGACAAATAAACTTGCCGCCATCAACGCGCCAGCAAAAAAAACATACACTGCCCTGCGCTGCCAAACACCCGCGCCTACTATTAAAAATGGAAACAAAAACAGATAGGTTTGATAATGTGAAAATCCCGGCCAGAATTCTTTGGCGATCTCCGGACTATGTTCCTGCGTTAATCCAATCAGACTACTGACAACGGTTAGTAACAACACCGGTATCAACATCGGACTATGGCGTATGCGTTGCCATTTTTGTGACCACTGCCCAGACACCGACAAAGCTGCATAAAACAGCAGCACGCCACCATACATAACGCCGACTGGAAAAAACAAAGTCAGTGGTAGCAAGGTCAGTATCTGCTGCGGCAAATTCTGTCGCACTCCTGCTTGATTGCCATATTGCTGACCTTGGTTGTCAGTACCTGAAACATACGCCTTGCCTGTATTCGACATGCCACTCGTCCTCATAGCCATGGTCATAGCATTACGCGTATTCGATGGCAACATGCTTGGCAGACAACCACTCGCTCAGACTATATTGCAAATGATCATCCGGATTGACGCGCCACTGATCTGACAAATACAACTCCGCGCTTGCTTCACTGTTCTGATAGCGAATCAATACTGGGCAACCATCCGGATTCAAATGAGGCTTGAGCAATTCCTGTAACTTCTTCGTATCAGCCATGGATGTCAGACGTAAACACAAGCCTTGAGAAAACTGTACTCGCGCCCGGCCTATGTCCATGACTTTTTCGGCTGAAATACGCAAGCCACCAGAAAAACGGTCTTCAGACACTTTACCCAACACAGCAAGAAACTCGTCTTCCTTGAACAGGTTTTTAAATTCATCGGCGATTTCGCTGTATACAGTGACCTCGACAGTCGCAGTACCGTCATCCAGCGTGACGATCAGAATTTTTCCACGTTGCGTCAGCTGCGTACGAACACCAGCAATGACGCCGCCAATCAAGCGCAAATCGCGCGAAGGCTCCAACTTGAGCAAAGTCGTCTTGATAAACTTGCGCACCTCTGGCGCATAGGCATCAAACAAATGTCCGGAGAGATAAAAACCAAGTGCCAGCTTCTCTTCGGTCAACCGTCGTTTATCACTCCATACAGGCACCTGTATGTATTCTGGTGGCGGAATCATGTCATTATCGTCACCAAATAAACTGACCTGATTTGCAGCGGCTTCTGCCTGTTCCGCAGCTTCCATTGCAAGCGCCATCGTTGCCAGTAAGATCGCGCGATCTTTTCCAAGACAATCCATCGCGCCAGCACGTATCAATGATTCTATGGTGCGACGATTAACCTGACGTTTATCAATGCGCTTACAGAAATCAAATAAATCGGTAAATGGCCCACCTGAAGTTCGCGCAGCGACAATACTTTCAATCGCATTCTGCCCCGATCCCTTGACAGCACCCATGCCATAACGAATTTGCGAAGCTTTTTTGCCAGGCTCACCGACTGGCATAAAGCGATATTCAGACTGATTGATATCTGGCGGCAGCATTTTCAGCTTGCAGACATCGATCGCATCTTCGACCAGAATTTTGACCTTGTCGGTATCGTCCATCGCGAGCGACATATTGGCTGCCATAAACGCGGCAGGATGATGCGCTTTCAGGTACGCGGTGTGATACGACAACAGCGCATAGGCGGCGGCATGGGATTTATTAAAACCGTAGCCCGCGAATTTTTCCATCAAGTCGAAAATTTCGTCGGCTTTTTCTTGTTTTAGTCCGTCTTTAGCAGCACCATCGCGGAAAATCTGGCGATGTTCTGCCATCTCTTCCGCTTTCTTTTTACCCATCGCACGACGCAGTAAATCCGCGCCGCCGAGTGAATAACCACCAACCACCTGCGCCATCTGCATCACCTGCTCCTGATACACCATGATGCCGTAGGTTTCCGACAAAATGCCTTCAGTACGCGGATCGGGATAATCAAACTTCTCGCCGTGCTTACGCTTACAGAAGTCAGGAATCAGATCCATAGGACCCGGACGATACAAAGCCACCAGCGCGATAATGTCTTCAAAGCGATCCGGACGCGCATCTTTCAACATGCCTTGCATGCCGCGGCTTTCCAGCTGGAATACGGCGACGGTTTTCGCTTTGGTCAGCAATTCATACGATGCTCTGTCATCCAGTGGCAATTTCGCCAGATCAAACTCCGCCATCGAAGGATCCAGCATTTTGATATAGCGTACGGCACGATCAAGAATCGTGAGTGTCGTCAAACCCAAAAAGTCGAACTTCACCAGACCGACGGCTTCGACGTCATCTTTATCGTATTGCGAGACCACGCCCGAATCGCCACCTTGCGTGTACAGCGGGCAGAAATCCGTCAGCTTACCGGGCGCAATCAACACACCACCGGCATGCATACCGATATTGCGCGTGATGCCTTCGACTTGCTGCGCCAGATCGAGCAGGGTTTTGACTTCTTCTTCGTTTTCCTGACGTTCGGCCAGCAGCGGTTCTTCGACGATGGCTTCTGCAATCGTGACCTGCTTACCCGGTTTGAATGGAATCAGTTTCGAGACGCCATCGCAAAACATATAGCCGAAATCCAGTACGCGCCCAACGTCGCGAATTGCGCCTTTCGCCGCCATCGTTCCGAAGGTGGCGATCTGAGATACGGCTTCCTTGCCATAGCGATCTTTTACATACTGAATAACGCGGTCACGACCTTCCTGACAGAAATCAATATCGAAGTCGGGCATCGATACCCGCTCTGGATTCAGGAAACGTTCAAACAGCAAGTTATATTGCAAAGGATCGAGATCGGTAATCAACAATGAATACGCAACGAGTGAACCGGCACCAGAACCACGGCCAGGGCCAACAGGCACACCATTATTTTTTGCCCATTGAATAAAGTCGGCAACAATCAGGAAGTAACCAGGGAAACCCATCTTGATAATGGTGTCGGTTTCAAACTTCAAACGCGCCTCATAACGGGCGCGCTCTTTTTCGCGCTTTTCTTCATTCGGGAACAAATGCTGAAGACGGAACTCCAGACCACGCTTGGCTTCGAACACCAGAAAATCGTTGATATCCATGCCATCAGGTGTCGGAAAATCAGGCAATTTTGGCTTACCAAGTTCCAGCTTGAGGTTACAGCGTTTGGCAATTTCGACTGAATTTCGCAAGACACCAGGCATATCGGCAAACAAAGCGGCCATTTCTTCCTGTGTCTTAAAGCATTGCTGGTCATTAAAACGACGAACACGTTTACCATTGGCCAACATATCGCCCTCAGCGATACACACTCTGGCCTCATGCGCCGTGTAGTCGTCCTTGCTCAAAAATTGAATCGGATGGGTAGCAACAACCGGTAACGAGAGTTGGCGGGCCAATACAATGACGGAACGAATATGATTTTCCATATTCGCCTGCCCGGCTCTTTGTATTTCAAGATAAAAATGATCCGGGAAAATTCTTGCCCAACGCTTGGCATGTGCTTCGGCCAGCGCCAGGTTTCCGTTATCAATGGCAACACCGATATCGCCAAAATGTGCACCGGAAAGCGCAATCAAACCACCGCCCTGACCTTGCTCATGCAATTGTTGCAGCCATTCGTAACGTATTTCAGCCCGACCGCGATGCTGGTTGGTCAGCCATGCCTGCGCTAACAGTTCACACAGCTGAAGATAACCAAGACGATTTTTGACTAACAACATCAGTCGTGTTGGTTTGTCGCGGTCAGCCTCGTTGGTAATCCAGACATCGCATCCGGCGATAGGCTTGATACCTTTACCACGTGCGGCCTTATAAAATTTCACCATCGCGAACAAATTCGCCAGATCAGTGATCGCCATCGCGGGTTGCTTGTCTTTGACCGCCGCTTTGATCACATCATCAATACGCACAAGACCATCCACAATCGAGTATTCAGAGTGAATCCGCAAATGGACGAATGTTGGATCAGGAGGTGTGGATGGGATAGTGGCAAC
The DNA here is from genome assembly GCF_049339385.1 of Undibacterium sp. SXout7W. Taxonomy (NCBI): domain Bacteria; kingdom Pseudomonadati; phylum Pseudomonadota; class Betaproteobacteria; order Burkholderiales; family Oxalobacteraceae; genus Undibacterium; species Undibacterium sp. SXout7W. The sequence goes on from NZ_JBMPPF010000007.1 coordinate 11,222, forward strand.
AGTTGCAGTGCCAGCATCGGGAGAAATTGTCAGTTCTGTATTCATCTGCGTATTTTACAGCCTTGACCACCGGTATCAGAAGCACTGACCGGTATCCATCCGGAATTATCATCAAAACTTCGGGCAATATTTTCTTTTTTATATCATTACAAATGCAAATACCTTTAACGTCGGCTAAAAATGAGGGCTAATAATTTTAGTTTGTCTCAGAACGTTAAAAGTTGCTGCAACGCCACATTAAAAGGCAGACCTATGTGGTACGCTCCTTTCAGCCCGGTTGTCATCTGGAGAACACTTTGTTAGTAGAAATTCTGAGGCAGGTATATCGTCCTTCTCGACGTAGTCTGTTTGCTGCTTGCGCAATAACGATCTGCCTGCCATTTGAAGCAACTTTTGCTCAAGATAATGCCAGCAAAGAAGAGTCCATTTTCCTTGACGACATCCCTGTTATTCTTTCTGCATCACGCTTATCGCAACCGATCAATGAAGCGCCTGTGGCTGTCACGATTATTGACAGGCAGATGATCAAAGATTCAGGGGCATGGGACTTATCAGAGGTATTCAGGTTAGTACCGGGCATGTACGTCGCTTATCATGCCGATCCGTATTTTTCTGCCGACAGTACGGTTGCATATCACGGTATGGTGACCACCACCACGTCAGACCGCATGCAAGTACTGATCGATGGCCGCTCCGTCTATTCTAGCTTGTTTGGCGGAGTCAACTGGAGTGATTTGCCTATCGTACTGGACGATATTGAGCGTATTGAAGTCATCCGTGGGCCAGACTCGGCCAGCTATGGTGCTAACTCCTATTCCGGCGTGATCAACATCATTACCCGTCATCCTGCTGAATCGCAAGGAGCCTCCGTTTCTCTCAGTGAGGGCCCGGGCAGATCAGAGGGTGTGTTTCGTTATGCAGGCAAGGAAGGCGCGCTCAGCTACCGCCTGAGTGCCAGCGCAAGACACGACAAAGGCGAAGCAGATTTGGTAGAAAGACCGACCTCGCTCTTTAAATTCTGGACGCTCAATAAATACGATAATAAAACGATACAAAACTTTACCTTGCGTACCGATTACCAGGTCAATGCAGATGACACGCTGGAATTCCAGTTCGGTTATAACGGCGGACCGCGTCAGGTGGGTGAATACGGCAACGTATCAGCCGTTCGCCGGCAAGCAGAAAACCATTTCGAGATGCTGCACTGGCGCCGGGTTCTGGACAATGGCGGCGAATTATCTGTGCAGGCATTCCATACCGTAGAGCGCGTCTCGGCAACGTTGCAGGACTCTGATGGCTACAGCAACGGAGATGCCACGTTGCGCAGGTTTGATCTGGAAGTGCAGCATACCTTTTCACCATTTAAAAATACCCGGCTGGTCTGGGGTGGCAGCGTACGTTATGACCAGACAACAGCGCCGTATTATCTGGGTGTAGGTGACAATCAGTATCTGTTCGGCGATTTCCCTTATCACTTGCGACGGGCGTTTGCCAATGCTGAATGGCGTGCAACACCTGATCTGGTGCTGAATATCGGCGGAATGGCAGAAAACAATACCTACACCGGCACAGACATCACACCGCGTATCGCCGCGAACTGGCATTTTCAGCCCGGACATACCCTGCGCCTGAGCCATTCTCGTGCAACGCGCTCACCGTCGGCCTATGAAAAAGTCTATGAAGGTTATTGGCGTGGTGCTGATTTTTATCCAGACTTGCCGATACTACGGCCAGAACGCGTGCGTTCCACCGAAATTGGCTATATGGGTAAAATTGGAAAAATCGATGTGGATATGCGCTTATTCAATGACGACTACAGCGATCTGATTGATGTCCGCAATCAACTTTCTCCTGCCAGTGGTAATCTGAATGCAGGCTCGGCTATGATGCGTGGCTATGAAATGCAGATCAAAACACCTATCGGTGACAACACCCGCGTGATTTATGGCTTATCTGGTGGTCGGGTCAACAGTAACAATGTCAATGGTGTGATCTACAGCGACTCCTTGCCGCAATACAGCCATAGCCTGATGATCAGCCATGATTTCAATGCGCGTTTGCGTGGCAGCGTCGTCGCTTATCAAGTTGCAAGAACAAAATTTAATGCAACCGACTACAATCCCTCACAAAACCGTTATTATTTCATAGATGCCAACAAACGCATTGATGCAAGACTAGGTTATCAGTTCAATCTTGGCAATACACGTGCAGAACTGGCACTGATCGTACAAAACCTGGCCAATGCCCATTATTTTGAATATCGCCATGACAATGAATTACCAGGGCGACTTGCACGACTGAATTTAAAACTCGACTTTTAATACATGCCTGAGCCGTATCACCGCTGCGCTTCCATCAAATCACTGTCAAGCAAATCCACATTTGCTTCCGTTATTCTGATGGCACTCACAGCGTTGACGGCGTTAGTACTCAGCCTGCCCTTGAAAGCGGCAAACAGCACCAATACCCTGGCAATTGAAGGGATTACCGTGCTTCTGAGCGAAGATGCCGGTGCTTATTCTGAATTCGCACAAAACCTGATCAACTCGCTGGCACTACCGGGTAACAGCAAAACCAGCGTCAAGATCATTCCCCTCGCCTCTTTCAAGATCGAAGACTTATCCAGATCAGCGAATGGTCAACTCCTGATCGCCGTCGGCACACCTGCCATGCATGCGCTGCAACAAAAGCCTCCGGCGATGTCCGTGTTAAACGTACTGGTTCCCCGCACCAGCTATAACAAAGCCATCAAACAAACGGCAAAACCTCTTGATCCTCATCGGTTTTCGGCAATCTACGTTGATCAGTCCTGGAATCGCCAGATGGCGTTAATACGCGCTGCGATGCAAAAGATACAGCCACGCGTTGGCATGCTGATAGGAAAAGAATCGACAGAATTCATCCCTGGCTTGCAAGCCGCAGCCAAAGAAACTGAACTCAGCCTGCAATTTGAAACCATCAACGAGGATGCCGATTTATTACCGGCGCTCAGAAAATTACTGGTCAGCAGCGATGCCATTATGGCGATTCCAGACCCGGTCATTTATAACCGTAACAATATTCCCAGCATTTTGCTGACCAGCTACCGCCAGCAAATTCCGTTATTCGGGTTTTCAGCGTCCTACGTCAAGGCGGGCGCGCTGGCAGCGGTCTACAGCCTGCCTGCGCAGATCGCTCAGCAAGTCGCAGAGATCATACAAACCATGCCATCCAGCGGCTATCTGCCGCTACCGCAACATCCAAAATATTTCTCAGTCAATGTCAATGCACAAGTGCAACATTCGCTGGGACTGGCGATGGATAGCGAGGCTGAACTCGTCAAAAAAATCAAACATATTTCGGAGCGCGGGCAATGAGAAACTGGAAACTCAAGCATCGCATCCTGTTTCTGGCATTAATGCCGGTATGGCTGATCTCGGTGTTACTCACCATTCTGATCGTCGTTGTCGGTACAACAGAGATTGACGGCGCACTCAAAGCGCGTGGCGCAGTGATCGTGCGTCAACTCGCGCCAGCCAGTGAATACGGTGCATTTTCGGGTAATCGCGAAGTATTGCAGGCACTCACACAATCGGTCATGAAAGAAGACGATGCGCATGCCGTGATCATCACCGATCCGCAACACAAAATACTCGCTGTCAGCGGTAAGCCTAGTCGCCTGGAAGCGGCACATGCAGAGGCCGCGGACAGGGGAATAATTATTCGCGGCAAGAACCATTCACTCATTTTTGCCGCACCTATTTATCAAGGACATGCAGAACTCGACAGTTTCGACTTATTAGACCGTAGCCCCACTGATACCGTCAGCATCGCACCAAGTAATAAATTACTGGGTCGCGTCTATGTCGAACTCAGCACTGTCTCCAGCGAACAAACCAAGAGCATGTTCGTCATCATCAGCATACTGATCGGGCTCATCGGCACTGCCTGCGCATCCGTACTGGCTTTGCGGATGAGCCACGACATCACCAAACCATTATCACAACTGATACAAGGCGTGCATAACATGGCACATGGCGACCTTGGCACGCGGCTGGCGGCACGCGCAGGTGGCGAGCTGGAAGAACTCGAAAACGGCTTCAATCTGATGGCATCTGAAATTGAAAGCAGCCACAATAAAATGCTGGCCATCAACACCAATCTCGAACATCTGATCGCCGCCCGCACCATAGAGCTGGAACAAAAAAATCAGGAACTGGAAATGCTGTCGAATACTGACCGCCTGACCGGCTTGCATAACCGCTTCAAACTCGAAAAAATCCTCGATGCCGAACTCACCCGCAGCCAGCGTTATGGCAGCCATTTTTCGATTGCGATTATTGATATTGATAAATTTAAAAACATCAACGACACCTACGGCCATCAGGTCGGTGATCAGGTATTGATCGCCATTGCCAATATTCTCAAAGACAACATCCGTCAAATTGATGCCGTTGGGCGCTGGGGTGGCGAAGAATTTTTAGTGATTTTCCGCGAAACACCCATCAACGCCGCCATTTCCACGGCAGAAAAATTACGCCTCGCTATTGCCGATCATGATTTCAGTCTCATCGGTAAAAAATCTGCCAGCTTTGGTGTTACCAGCTATCGCCATCCAGATACCATTTCCGACATGATGATACGGGCAGATAACGCCCTGTATCACGCCAAACGCAGCGGACGCAACCGGGTCGAGTTCAAAGAACTCTGAAATTACGCCAGAGTTCCACCAGCACCGCCCCCGGTTTGCCATCGCCATCAGCGCAACAACTCCCCCGCCAGACGACAAACAAACGCGCTTTCCCTGCTGTGCTACGGTAAAATGCTTGTCATCCCATTATGGAAGCACTGAAGCGCACGTTCGCTCACGGGCACAGATCAGGTTGGGCGTCCCTTGCACACCACTGCGCAAAGCAATTTGCCAGAGACCTGCCTGCCATCTGCCTGCCGCACAACGAACCAGCACCTCAGTCTCGTTTCAAACATCTATTTTTTATCGGTTTAATTTATGAGCAACGACAACAAAAATAAGGCAGCAGCAGAAACCGCCGCACCCGTTTCCAATTTTTTACGCGCCATTATCGACAACGACAATGCTGCTGGCACTTACAAGCGTGATGGCATGCCAACAGTCATCACCCGCTTCCCGCCAGAACCGAATGGCTACCTGCACATCGGTCACGCCAAATCGATCTGCCTCAACTTCGGCTTAGCCCGCGATTACAACGGCGTTTGCCATCTACGCTTTGACGATACCAACCCTGAGAAAGAGGATCAGGAATACGTCGACACCATCATGGACAGCGTCAAATGGCTGGGTTTCGACTGGCAAGCCTCAGCACAAAACGGCGGCGGTAATCACCTGTATTACGCCAGCAATTATTTCGACACTTTCTACGCGATTGCCGAATACCTGATCAATGCAGGACATGCCTACGTCGATAGCCAAAGCCCGGAAGACATGGCGGCAAATCGTGGTGATTTCTCACGGCCTGGCGTGAACTCGCCTTTCCGCGACCGCACAGCCAGCGAATCTTTAGATTTATTCCGCCGCATGAAAGCTGGTGAATTTGCCGATGGTGCCCACATCCTGCGCGCCAAAATCGATATGGCGTCACCCAACATGAATATGCGTGACCCGGCGATCTACCGCATCCGCCACGCCCATCATCACAATACCGGCGACAAATGGTGCATCTACCCGATGTACGACTACGCGCATCCACTCGAAGACGCGATAGAAAACATCACGCACTCGATTTGTACTTTGGAATTCCAGGATCACCGTCCGTTCTACGACTGGATCATCGCCCGCGCAGCCGAAGGTGGTTTCTTCAAACAGCCCGTGCCACGCCAATACGAATTCGCGCGCCTGAACTTAACCTACGTCGTCACCAGCAAACGCAAACTGCGCCAACTGGTCGAGCAAAACATCGTCAGCGGCTGGGACGACCCGCGCATGCCAACCATCGTCGGCATCCGTCGCCGCGGCTACACACCAGAATCACTGCAACTATTCTGCGAACGCATAGGCGTGACCCGCTCTGATGGCTGGATCGATTACAGCACGCTCGAAGGCTGCCTACGTGAAGACCTCGACCCCAAAGCACCACGCGCCACCGCCGTGCTGCGCCCATTGAAACTGATTATCGACAATTTCCCCATGGTGGGAGAAATGAGTGAGAACGTCGCCTGTACAGCACCCGTTCACCCGCACCACCCGGAACGCGGCAACCGCGAGTTCACCATCGGCAAAGAACTGTGGATAGAACAAGAAGACTTCATGGAAGAACCAACAAAAGGCTACTTCCGTCTCTTCCCTGGCAACAAAGTGCGTCTGCGTTACGGCTACGTGGTTGAATGCACAGGCTGCGATAAAGATGAAAACGGCAACGTCATCGCCGTGCATTGCAACTACTTCCCCGATAGTAAATCCGGCACCGAAGGCAGTGCCAATTACAAAGTCAAAGGCAACATTCACTGGGTCAGCGTGTCTGATTCTTTAGAAGTCGAAGTACGCCTGTACGACCGCCTGTTCACCGATGCAAATCCGGATGCTGGTGGCAAAGACTTCATGACGTTGTTGAATCCATCATCCTTAGAAACCATCCGCGCCTACGTCGAGCCGGGCATGGTCAATGTCGAACCAGACACACGTTTGCAGTTTGAACGCCATGGTTATTTTGTCGCGGATCGCGTGGATTCGGTGAAGGGGAAACCAGTGTTTAATCGGGTGACTACTTTGAAGGATTCGTGGGGGAAGTGACGACTGTCCAGCTCCTTGTTATGCTCGGATCATTTTTACGTTAAGAAAATCTCCATCAGCAAATTTGAGAAAGGATTGAAAATCCTTGTGTCGGTGGTTCGATTCCGCCCCGGGCCACCAAGGAATATGTAGTAAAAAGAAGGGCTTACAGCGATGTAAGCCCTTTTTGCATTGGTCTGTTCATTCTACAAAAACCAACTCCATTCTACAATTCCCTATGTAGATATACGTGTACACTTCCGAAATGCTTGATTGAATGTACACACAAAAAAAAAGGACTATATGAGCGTAATTTACGGATTTGATACACCAAAAGACCTTCTTAAAAAACTGCATCGAGATGGCTATCAAACTTGGATAGCAGAAAACCACCAACAAAAATATGACTATTTTTTCAATTTCTGTATTACTGCACATGCTATGAGAGACTGGTGCATCAAGCACCTTAATCTTTCAAGCGTTGATAAAGCCGCATTTCATGAAGAGCTAAATCAGAAAACAGTTTTAACATATGTGCGTGATATTGCAAATGCTTCAAAGCATTTCTCACTTGATAGCTCGACCTCAACAGTCAGCGGTGTAGAAGCGACACAATCGCAATTTGCTGTTTTAAGAAGCGGGGTACATTCTGAACATCAAGAAATGAGCACTAAAAGTGATCTAGTGATTAAGTTGTCAGATGGCACAAGTAAAATATTATTTGAATTTCTTTTACATGTCATGCAAGAGTGGATTGAGGTCATGAAAAGCAAAAACATACCATATGATGAAACCTACCTCCCTGAGTATATGTTCATTGAATTTGAACGAAATTAAATGCTCCGACAACTTCTTTCTGTGACTGCCTAAATATAAGACAAACGCTACCACTACGTAGCGTTTGTTTTGTACTCTAAAAACCAACTAATCAAAATTCCATTTTTCAGTAAAGAATTACCAATTTCTTTGCTTATCTCAAATCGGCCATTTTTATAGAATTAAGTCAGTTTCGCTTACTAAGTGGTTTTACCACTTCACCGATTCTATTCCGAGTATAAATTTCTGTAGTTGCGCGATTTTTATGCCCCAATAATTTTTGCGCATGACCCAGGTCATTAATGTCAGTTGCGGCTTTGGCACGCAAATCTCGAAATTGAAAATTTACACCTGATTCTTCCCTGGCCTTATCAAACCTTGAACGCATCGCGGGATATGTCAGGCGCTGGCCATCTGGATCTTGCAAGAGTGCCTTGTTCACCCTATCACGCGGCTTAGCCATGATGCGAGCTATAACATCGGCCAGCTCGCCCTCAATAGCAATTCTCAATTTTTTACCAGCAAGCGTAGCGTGCGTATCTCCGTAGGGTGCGCCATGCGCACCATTTCACCGGGTATCCCCATTTTTAAGCCGTTCGTTTTTACATCATTGGTGCGCATGGCGCACCCTACGTGATGTTTCGGCTTGGGGCGTGTTTTTGTGCCACGAGGCGCATCTTTGCTGAGGGATCGTTTTCACAGAGATTGACGAGTGATCACGTTCAAGGCAGGCTGTGATTTTCTTTCTTGCGCCTTTCTCATGTCTAATTACCGACGTTCAAATATCGCTGGTGGTACGTATTTCTTTACGGTGAACAGTTTTCGTCGTCGGCCTATTTTGAGCAACGAATCTTTGCGCGACGCCTTGCGCCTGGCGATCCAAAAAACACGACTTACACATCCGTTTAAGATTGATGCATGGGTGCTGTTACCTGATCATTTGCATTGTATCTGGACGCTACCGGAGGGTGATGCAGATTTTTCTGTGCGCTGGTCGATGATCAAACGTCTGGTTTCGCAAGCTTGTGCCGATGAGTTTAGTATGGATGATGTATCTGCCTCACGAACGCAGAGAAAAGAATCGGGCATCTGGCAACGGCGCTTTTGGGAACATCAAATCCGTGACGATCATGACTTTGCACGGCATGTCGATTATATTCATTGGAATCCGGTCAAGCATGGGCTGGTTGCGCGCGCGGTGGATTGGCCCTATTCGACATTTCATCGTTATGTGGTGCAAGAGATGTTGCCGCCGGATTGGGGGGTGCGCGGTGATGTTGTTGGAGATTTTGGGGAGTAGCTGTTTGTTGAGAAATTGGTGCGCATGGCGCACTACGCAATCTCTGTGGGCTGGTGGCTTGTTTTCAAGAACAACACGAACGGGACAGTTCTCACATTTAAACATCAAACAAGTTACCTCGGTAGGGTGCGCCATGCGCACCGCCTTCCTTCTAGCTTTATTTTAACTATTCGTTCTTCTGCCATTGCTACGCGTGATGTGCCGGAACAGCCCGTGATGTTGCCCGCGACGTAATATCAATACACTTTCATGCCGTTAACCATCCCAAATGCTGCATTTTTTTTACGATGCATCGTTTGACACATACAGGCTGAGAATAACCTGTTCCAATCTTTACGTCGACAGTTCCCCGATACCATTGATCGCCTGACCTCATGCGGCAATGGCATGGTGCAATCCGCATCGGATTTGTGTTGAAAGTAGATTTAAAAAACTTTCTATTCAATATATATTTATCGATAAACGATAAATATATATTGATTTTCAAAATTACCGTCATTACAATGATTTTCATCGGAGCGTACAAATGACGCCCGAAAATGCAAACAAACCTCAACTCACCCGGGAGACTCTGATGGAAATCCGTCGACACGCGCGTATTCAAGCTATCCGTAAAGTCAGTGGTTATTTTTTGATCGCACTGACTTTTTCTCGTGCGGTGATTCCAATTTTGGGGTGTATTTTTGTCGGCCTCATTTTATTTGCGTCCGATAGTACGAGCAGTTTTCACGATTTCTTTTTGCAATATGCGCAATCGAAGCAAAGTATTTTTGATCTTATTGCCGACGGCGTGAGCCTGGAAATCAAGCTGGTATTCATACTCCTGATTTCCCTCCTCTTTTTCGTCATGGAAATGATTGTGATCTATTTGCGTAAATTGATAGCGTGTTTTTACGAAGGTAATATTTTTCATCATGCCGCCATTTCGTATGCAACAAAGGCATTTAATTGGAACCTTGCCCTGACGGCTGTGATACTTGCGCTGGAACTTTGTTTGAGTTTGATGAACATGATCTATGGCACCGAAAACCCTAGTCTGTCTATGTCAACATGGATAGGAAATGTGGTTGACGAGGCGATTTGGATAGGATGTCTGTTGCTGATTATTTGGTCGCTTGAAATCGGTGTTGATTTAAACGAAGAAGCTGAATTAACCATTTAAGGAGACGACATGCCGATTATCGTCAATTTAGATGTGATGCTTGCAAAACGCAAAATGCGCTTAAATACCCTTGCGGAATTAGTCGATATTACGCCGCAAAATTTATCCGTGTTAAAAACCGGCAAAGCCAAAGCAATCCGCTTCGATACCTTAGAAAAAATTTGTAAGGTCTTAGAATGTCAGCCTGGGGATATTCTTGCCTTTGACGCTAGCTCGCAACAAGATTGAATTTGTCATGCGTACGCATAACGCAGCTGAGCCACACCCGATAAGCGGTACGAAAAATAGGGGCAATTCTTGGCACAGCCTATTTTTGAATCGCTATGTAGGGCGAGTGCAACCCACGCTGTAAAACACACCAACGATTGCTCTTCAACGATGTTTCAAGCAACCAATCAACATCTCGGTATGTTGGACATGCTGGCGATGCGGGTGGCACCCGCTCTACAGTTTTTCGAATTAATGGGGGCAACTCACAGCGCAGGTGCTGTGAGGAAGCGAGGGATTTGTTGACACTCTGCGCTTTATATCAAGGATGCAGAACAACTTGATGAAGTAAGTCCCTTTGCACATCAAGCATTTTCGTTCTCAACAAGAATCTGTTATTGATATCGCAATGCAAGGTATCAAGAAAATTGCACCAGTTCCCCATTCTTGTTAAACGCGAGATACTGTCCGATATTTCCATTTTTGATCGATTCAACCATCGCTTCTTGTTTTACGTCTACGTGCATCAATGGCTTCTATCGAATGTGTCCTGCTGATGGTGCTGATCGAAACGCCTGAAGGTTATTGGCAAGCGCATTGACCATACGGATAGCAGGACAGCAAATGAGTTGATAAACTACGTAATATCAATGCACCTTCATGCCGTTGACCATAGAGAAATGCTGCATTTTTTCTACGATGGCATCGTTTGAGACATACACGCTGACAATGCTGTGCTCGGCATCATTGACCCAGAATTTGATATAACCGATGTCATTGGTTTTGTATAAAAAGCGACCCAGCATAGAGAAAAAGCCAACCCCGAACAGCGCGGCAATCGCACTGGCACCGTTGACGGAAACACCGCCAATCGCCAACCCTCCGCCGTCCTTGTATTCCATTTCCCAACGCAGGATATCGCTGTACGGCATGGCTTTTTGTTTGCCATCGTCGATGATGTAAATGGTCTTGTTGGCGTAATTCAGGGCAAGGGCGCTTTCACGGCAGGTATCAACATACGCCGGATCGCTGATCTGTGAAAACGATTGAATGTCAGCCAGTAATCGCTTCTTGGCGCCTCTGGCTTTGATGACCGTATTAACCAGTGCATAGATCGTCCAAATGATGACTGGCAAACCCAGAATATTGCGCATGGTCTGCGAATAGGTGACCTGTGAAATCACATAAAACAATACCCATGCTGTAAGCAAGATTCTGACAACCGGGCGTTGAATGAAACGGATCAGTCTTTGTATCATCTTTTTTGTTCTCGCAAGAAGATCAATAAAAAGCCTTTGCCTATGCTGATCATTCGCACATACAAGAGCCGGGCGAAAAATTATAAATGAGAAACATATTTAATTATCAATAAATTATTAATAATAATGTATCAAAAGTTACAAGATGGCGCACACGACGAGAAGGTAGCCTGTTGCCGCTGATGCATAGCCCATTAACAGTACGGACAAGTCTGATAGGACGCTTCTGCGACGATGAGGATTAGACTGCGCAACCACGCCTAAGTATGAGAGCACCCTGCCCCGTCGAGCCCTGTTCTTATATCAATTTCATTGTGCTGGTAAGGTCATTCAGCACGATGTTTGCCCTGCTGAGATGCTCCGTTACGCCTGCACAGGCTGGTCTTGTGACTGATCTTGTGGCGGATCGTAGCTTGATCGGACATCCATACTTTTTGTAAGATTCATCTCTTTGGATATGTCATTTGATTGACACAGAACAATATTAAGCTGTTGCGAAATAAGGTACATATCCATTGATTTTCCTATGTGAGGCGTATCATTGATATCAGACACCCTGATGATGGGATGAGGAAACAGATCAATCGCAAGCCCGCCATGCACACATTAAAAAAAATGCTATACGGTAATGTCGCTTTTCTTGAAGGTGAGGAATACCGTGCTTTTCAGTTCCGGTTTTTATGCATCGTTCTTTTAGCAGGCGCCGGGGTCACTGCGCTGTTGCTGATAGGTGTCGCTACCGCAGCTAATCACATCGACATGAGACATGTAGGGTCGATGACGGCTTTTACGATACTCAGCCTCATCGTCTGGCTGCTTTTGCGGGGACAGCCACAGCGATTTATCACGCTCGCCTGGGTGTATGAAACGGTATGTCTGCTGGAGTATGTCTCTGCTTTGTATTTTGTGTCTGAAGATGAAATGCGGGTAATCTGGTTTTTTACCAATATTCCGGGCGTCTACATTTTGCTGGGCCAGCGGCCGGGGATGTTGATTACTATTGCGACGATTATTGGTCTTGGTGCTGGCAACTCTTCACTACCCAAACCATATTCGCCGCATGCGATTGCGACGTTGCTGGCGGCGCTGGCTTATTTTGGTGCTTTTTTCCATGTCTATGGCGCACGCTCGATATCGTATTTTGTCCGTATGCGGGAATCCAATCGGCAACTGCGCCATATTGCCAGCCATGACCCGTTGACTGATTTGCTGAATGCCGGCGCATATTACGCGACTTGTGATCAGTTAATTCATCTGGCAAATCGTCATCAGCAACATTTTTCTGTACTGTTTGTCGATCTCGATCATTTCAAAAGAATCAATGACACTTACGGACATGAGGCTGGAGATATTGTGCTGAAAGCAGTGACTAAACAATTGCAGAATTCGGTGCGACAAAGCGATGCCGTCGGACGGATTGGCGGTGAGGAATTTTCAGTATTCTTGCCCGATACAGATTTAAGCGGTGCGACTAAACTAGCCGAATCCATGCGCAGCGAAATTGAAAAACTCATGCCACAAATCGGCACGCAACGCATTAAGGTGACAGCCAGCATCGGTGTAGCAAGTTGTGAACGCAGTGAAGACAGCATGGCGGCAATTCAGCGCAGAGCGGATCAGGCCATGTACGATGCGAAACAACAAGGACGAAACCGGGTATCGTGTTTTACGCAAACTACCTGATACGCGGAATCGAACGACTTGTGGCTTCAGTGATGCGCCATTGAAAAAACTTTACAGCATCTGCAGTGTATTCACTGACATAGACAAACACGGATGCAATCGCATACCGCAGCCGTGTTTGCCCCTCCCTGATCAGTGCAGGTTCGCACTGACGGACTTCAGCTGGAGGCGATCATGGTTTTAGAGCGGGCCGCATGCAGTTTTTTGTAGCTATCAATCAACCGCTGATGGCGATCCAGCCCTTCCAGATTCATGCTCGTCGGCGTTAAGCCATAGAAGCGCACACTACCATTGACCGATCCGATGACCGCATCCATACGTTCGTTGCCAAACATACGACGGAAATTGGTTTCGTAATCATCCAGCTCCAATTCATCATCGAGCGTGACTTCCAGCACCACGTTCAACGCCTGATAAAACAAGCCGCGTTCGACGCTGTTGTCGTTGTATTGCAAGAAGGCTTGCGTCAAATCCTGCGCGTCTTCGAGTTGTTCTAAAGCGAGGTGGATCAGCAGTTTTAATTCCAGCACGGTGAGTTGCCCCCAGACCGTATTTTCATCAAACTCAATGCCGATCAGGGTGGCGATGTCGCTGTAATCGTCGAGTTCGTTATTCTCTAAACGATCGAGCAAGTCTTCCAGTGCATCGTCATCGAGCTGATGTAAATTCAGAATATCGTTGCGGAACAATAAGGCTTTGTTAGTGTTATCCCAGATCAGATCTTCGACGGGGTAGACTTCTGAATAACCCGGTACCAGGATGCGGCAAGCGGTCGCACCTAACTGATCATACAACGCCATGTAGGATTCTTTGCCCATATCGGCAAGGATGCCAAACAAGGTGGCGGCTTCGTCGGCATTGGAGTTTTCACCTTGGCCAGAAAAATCCCATTCCACAAATTCGTAGTCGGCTTTGGCACTGAAAAAGCGCCATGACACAACGCCGCTGGAATCGATGAAATGCTCAACAAAGTTATTCGGCTCAGTCACAGCCTGACTGACGAAGGTGGGTTGCGGCAAATCATTCAGGCCTTCAAAACTGCGACCTTGCAGCAATTCTGTCAGGCTACGTTCCAATGCGACTTCAAAGCTCGGGTGTGCACCAAACGAAGCAAACACGCCGCCGGTGCGCGGGTTCATCAGGGTGACGCACATGACCGGATATTGCCCGCCTAGCGAAGCGTCTTTGACCAGTACTGGAAAGCCTTGTTCTTCTAATCCTTGTATGCCCGCAAGGATGCCCGGATACTTTGCCAGCACGTCTTGCGGCACATCAGGCAAGGCGATTTCACCTTCGAGGATTTCGCGTTTGACTGCGCGTTCAAAAATCTCAGACAAACATTGCACCTGCGCTTCAACCAGCGTATTACCGGCGCTCATGCCATTGCTGGCAAACAGGTTTTCGATCAGATTCGACGGGAAATAAACGGTCGCGCCATCGGATTGGCGCACGAATGGTAATGAGCAAATACCACGTTCTGCGTTACCCGAATTGGTGTCGATCAAATGCGAGCCACGCAGTTCTTTATCGGGGTTATAAATTGCCAGACTGTACGCATCCAGAATCTCTTTTGGCAGCGCATCTTTTTTACCCGACTTGAACCATTTTTCATTCGGGTAATGCACGAAATCCGCATTCGCAATATCTTCGCCCCAGAACGAACCGGCGTAAAAATGATTATTACTCAGGCGCTCAATGTACTCACCCAACGCCGACGCCAAAGCACTTTCTTTGGTCGCGCCTTTGCCATTGGTAAAACACATCGGTGAATGCGCATCGCGGATATGCAATGACCACACATTCGGAATGATATTGCGCCACGATGCGATTTCGATTTTGATGCCCAGGCCCGCGAGTAAGCCTGACATATTCGCGATGGTTTGCTCTAACGGCAAGTCTTTACCGAGGATGTAGGTCGCGGCGTCCGCATCTGGATTCAAGGTCAGCAAGGCCTGTGCGTCGGCATCGAGACTATCTACTTCCTCAATCACAAATTGCGGACCTTCCTGCACGACTTTTTTTACGGTGCAGCGTTCAATCGAACGCAAAATACCCTGACGATCTTTATCAGAAATATCAGCGGGCAATTCAACCTGAATCTTGAAAATTTGCGCGTAACGGTTTTCCGGATCAACAATATTGTTTTGCGAGAGGCGGATATTCTCAGTGGGAATATCGCGCGTGTTGCAGTACAACTTCACGAAGTACGCCGCGCACAATGCCGACGACGCCAGAAAGTAATCGAAAGGCCCGGGCGCCGAGCCATCGCCCTTATAGCGGATAGGCTGATCAGCGATCACCGTGAAATCATCGAACTTGGCTTCGAGGCGAAGCTTATCGAGAAAGTTGACTTTAATTTCCATAAGAGTGTTCCAAAAAGCGGCAAAAAGCGCGTTAAAAGTGAGTTAGGCGCCATTATCCGTTCTTTTAGCCGTAGACGCACCAATAGCCTTGCCCCCGAACCGCTAAAACCAGCAACCTGTTCGCATTCTTGTAATAACTGATGGAGCATTCCCAGCCCCGGTTCATAACATCGTGCCATTGAATCCAAGAATCGCAATCAATTTGCTAAGTATCCCTTGAGCAACAAGTAGCAGCAATGCCATCAATGTCATTCTTTACTCCCACGCACAATACGCCACGCCCTGCATCGCTAACTTAACAATACGGCCTACCGAAAACATGATGACGCTCATGCCTATACAAATGAATGCGCTCACGAAGATTAAGGTTGATAGATTAAGTGGCCTCATAATGCTTTTTTGTGCTTTCTTACAATGAAAACAGGCTTCGTTTTTTGTACCTGCGATTACCCAGATTTTTCCACTCCATCTTGCATTGAGATTTACACTACCCCTTGAAGAAATGATGGCACGCAAAAAAAACGCGCAACAACACGCGCAACAAAGGAAACCCATGCAAAACTGGCCTATGTTAAAGACACTCTGGCAACGCCATTGCGATCCAACTTATCAAGCCAGTGCGCGAGAATCAATGGAATGGGAACAACAAAAACAAGCCCTGTATGCCAATCAGATTGCGCACCCTGTCACACTCAGATTTCTACTGCAAGAGCGCCCGACGCTGGAAGAATTCCACGACTGGATCGCGTATACCAGCGCGCAGTATCAGGTAACAGAAGACAAATCGGACATTGATAATAACCGCTATCTTCTCTCGGCCGAAGAAATCGCTTTCTGGCAAGAAAACGGCTATCTGGTTCTGCATAATGTCATTGACGCTGCCGCTTGTACTGCCAGTTGCAATGCGATCTGGCAGTACATCGGTGCAACGCTGCAAGAAACATCAAGCTGGTATCAGCCACAATGTATTCAGCACGGTCTGATGCTACCTTTGTACAATCATCCGCAATTAAACAGCAACCGCGCATCACAGCGTATTCGCGCTGCCTATGCGCAACTCTACGGTAGCGAAGCACTTTACAAAACTATAGATCACGTCAGTTTCAATCCACCGGAAACGCCCTATTTTTCTTTTCGTGGAAGTACCCTGCACTGGGATTTCAGCATCGCGCAACCGATACCGGAACGCTACCAGGGATTACTGTATTTAACCGACTGCGCCAGCAGCGATGGAGCGTTTCATTGCGTGCCTGGCTTTCATCACCAGATCGCAGACTGGCTCAGGCAATTCAAGCCCGGAGACAACATCCGGCAAATTGCAGCAGAAACACTGGCGACTCGCGCCGTGCCGGGCAATGCAGGCGATTTCATTATCTGGCATCAGGCCCTGCCTCATTGCGCAACGCCTAACCACGGCCAAACACCGCGCATGGTGCAGTATCTGACTTATATTCCGACGAATCATGTAGAACATAGTATATGGATTTGAAGACTGACAGCATTGCGCCGGATTCACATCTCCGGGTTATCGCTTTACGCCAGAATACATGCGTGACACCATCGCAGAAAAGCACCGTCGCCACACCTGATGCGTTCATTGTCGAAGCCGGTCGGAACAATACGACATGCCCTGCGATGAAGGACATAAGAGGGGTACCGGATCAAAAGAATGCCTGTGTTAAACTTTTGCCCTCAGCCGCTACAACGCACACATGAACACACATGAGCGCAAAGGCTTCACAGGACAATCATGACAACCGCAATTCATCAACTTTTCCCTCAGCCTTTATGGCAATGGTTTGAACAAATCTGTGCAATTCCGCACCCATCCAAACACGAAGCCGCACTCAGCGAATTTATCCAGCAATGGGCAAAGCAACGCGGCTTGCCGGTGGTGGTCGATCATGTCGGCAACCTGATCATCCGCAAACCAGCCACCGCTGGCATGGAAGACCGCAAAACCGTCGTGATACAAGCGCATCTGGATATGGTGCCGCAGAAGAATGCAGATAAAGTGCATGACTTCACGACCGATCCTATCCAGCCATGGATCGACGGCGAATGGGTCAAGGCAACTGGTACAACATTAGGTGCCGACAACGGCATCGGTATGTCATCCGCGTTGGCGATTCTGGGTTCGGACGATATTCGCCACGGCCCGCTGGAAGTACTGCTGACAGTCGATGAAGAAGCCGGCATGACAGGCGCGTTCGGCTTGCAGGCAGGCATGTTGAATGCCGAAATTCTGATCAATACCGACTCCGAACAGGAAGGCGAAATCTACATGGGTTGCGCCGGTGGTGTGGATGCCGAAATCAGCGTCGCTTTGCAATGGCAGCCAGCGCCAGCAAATCAGCAAGCGTTCACGCTCAGCATCGCAGGTCTGAAAGGCGGTCACTCCGGCGTGAATATTCATCTGGGGCGCGGCAATGCAAATAAACTGATTGCCCGCTTCCTTGCCCGGCATGCGAAGGAACTCGGATTATCGTTATCCGACATCAAAGGCGGCTCGCTGCGCAATGCAATTCCACGCGAAGCGCAGTGCAGCTTTACGATCGCCCCTGCACAAGCTGCATTGTTAGAGCAACGCGTCGCTCAATATCAGGCGATATTGCAAGCCGAGCTGGCCGTCGTGGAACCCGCATTAAAACTCAGTCTGCAAAGTACACCATTGCCTGCGCAGGTCTTGCAGGCAGCAACGCAGACAACACTGATTAACCTGATCAATAGCTGCCCGAACGGCGTGATCCGCATGAGTGACGAGATCACAGGCGTCACCGAAAGCTCACTGAATGTAGGCGTCATCAATACCTCGCAAGACAAAGTGAGCATCCTATGCCTGATCCGTTCGCTGATCGATAGCGGTCGTGAAAACATCGAAAGCACGCTGCAATCGCTGAGCGACCTGGCGGGTGCACAGATCGCGTTTTCCGGTTGCTATCCAGGCTGGAAGCCTGATACCAGCTCTGCGGTGATGGCGATCGTGAAAGACACCTATCAAAGCATTTATCACAAAGAACCGGTGATCATGGTCATCCATGCGGGACTGGAATGCGGTCTGTTCAAAAAGCATTATCCTGAACTGGACATGGTTTCTATCGGCCCGACCATCCGTTATCCGCACGGCCCCGATGAAATGGTGAATATCGAAACTGTCGGTCAATACTGGACGCTCTTGCTGGCCGTACTGGAACGCATCCCAGCAAAAGAATCTGTTTGATTTTTCGTTTTATTTTTCGTTTTATTTTTGACTATTTTTTTCTGAATTCTGATGTGATGATGAGCGTATATTGACAGTCGTGAAGCCTGTCATCACATCGGATTTGTGGTTGAATTCAGCGGCAATGTCGCCATCGTGTTTTTCTGTGTGCATTTACTTTACTACCTTCTTTTTGGCATCATGATATTTTTAAAGTGGCGACGGCAGTACAAACAGGCATTGATTTTTTTGCTGATACTATCCGTGAATATCGCTCATGCGGGTGTTGTGGGTAACGCTGATACAGGCCAGATCGCATTTCGCAAATGTGCCTCCTGCCATCAGACAGGCCCTTCCGCGCGAGGTGGTTTTGGGCCGCAGTTGAACGGGATTATTGGCAGAGTGGCAGGATCAACAACTGATTATTCTTACTCGACGGAAATGAAAAATTCCAGAATCATCTGGACAGAAAAAAATCTGGCTGCGTTTCTGAAATCGCCCAGTGATGTTGTTCCCGGTACCAAAATGCGTTTTTACGGCATCAGTGATGAGCAACAAATCGCCAACCTGCTAGCGTATCTGCGTGGTGTTCGCTGACAACATGACTTGAAACAGAACAAGTTATTTGCACAGATAAACATAAAACAAACATACAGCAAGCGAGGAACGGGCTTACAGCCCGTTATTTTTAGCTACAATCAGTTATTTATCTATCGTCCTGCAGCGTTTAACTCTTTATCATTCAATGAAAATTCATGGGGCATGGGAGATTACTCTCGTCAGAAATGTGCTGGTTCGCACGACAGCGGGCAGTTTCAATGAACCAGGCACATTAGCCTGTTTTCGGGAAACACAAGAAAAAGCGCCGCTCGATCAGCCATGGGCAGGGCTCACCAATGCGGCAAATTGGGAAATGTCGAATGCCGCATCGCTACAGGCTTTTCCGCAAATGCGCGAATGGGCATTCGCTCATGGCTGCGCCTGTCTGGCGGTCATTGTGCCAAATGCTGTGCGTATGAATATACATCAACGTCAAACAGGTAATTTACCGCAAGAGCTGGTGCATTATTTTGCAGACATGGAAACAGCTTGCCAATGGCTGACGGGCAAGGGTTTTCCTTTTACTCCGGACGATTATCCACACGCAGAATTTGTGGCAAAAACTGCCCCACCCTCCTGATCCGCCCTCTCCTCTCTACCTGCATGATCCACCTGAGCAATCGCAGACACATCGCTGTTTAAAGCAATTGTTCCCATTCTTCACGCAGCAATGCATACATCGCGATATCAATATGCTTGCCTCGGCTGAATACGGCACCGCGCGCAATCCCTTCCTTACGATAGCCGCAACGAATCGCGACTTTTTCAGAAGCGAGGTTCAATGTATTCATGTGGATTTCCAAACGATTAATCAGCATCGTCCTGAACAGATACTCCGTCAGCAACGTTACTGCCTCAGTCATCAGACCTTTACCACGGGTATCGCTGGAAAATAATGCGTATCCTATTTCTCGGGAATTGAAATACGGTACGGTTTTAAAATGAAAAATCTGCCCCAGTATTTTCCCCCGATGTGAGTCATGCCCATCAACGATCAAGAACGTCTCGCGTGCTTCTTTGGAATAGGCTTCTGTTTCGTATTTTTTTTCGATGACACCGGGCAAATTCAATTCCAGCGACAAAAAATCGCCTTTAGATTCGGGAGCATTGATCAGCTCTGTATACAGCGCAACTTCGTCACGGCGCATATGACGTAAGTGGAAATTACTTCCTTGAATCATCTTCAGCCTCCTATGTATGTGTGCAGACAGTAACAACAGACCGTTATCTGGTGAACAAGTTCCGGTTGGATTTTCAGTTCAATATCCGCCATCGTTTTTTGTATAACAGCGATACGGTGACGATGTCGGCTACAATGCCTGCCTTCACCAGATTACTGGTAACTCCGTTTAAATCAGAACTGATGACGCAAAACCACGCCGACGGCGTGATAGCTCCTTATTGTGCAGACCAACTACAGGATGGCACGACATTCGTCGCCATGGTGTGACCAGGGTTTCAGGCAAGATGTTACTTGCTGGCGAAACGAGCATCACGTGCAAGTGGTGTTTCCCACGGCAAAGGAAGCTTGTCCGGCTTTGCCGGGACCATGTTGCGTCAGTTCTATGAATGAAAGAAATACCATGAAATTATTTTTCAGAATGCTGCGTGCAGTTCTTGGCCCTGTCTTGCTGCTCAAAGAACAATTGACCAAACCGAAGGGGTTGGTACGAGCGGCAGCAGAACAAAAAAAGATTGATCGCGAATGCGAGTCTCTGGCTTTGTATCAGTTCAGCACCTGCCCTTTCTGTATCAAAGTTCGTCAGGAAATCCGTCGACTGTCGCTCAATATCGCACAGCGCGATGCACAGCATATTGAAGAACACAAACAAGCATTGCTGGCTCAGGGCGGCAGCGCCAAAGTCCCTTGCCTGCAAATCAAACATGATGATGGCACTTTTCAATGGTTATACGAATCCAGCGACATCATCCGCTATCTGCAGCAGCGTTTTGCCGCAACCGTCTGACAATAGCATTCTGCAACTTTGCAGAACATCAAGAATCCGGCGACGTGACGCCAGCGTTTTCGGATTCCTATTTTTTTGAGAATTTGTTTTGCACGAAAATACACAATCAAACCATGATGAACCTCTCTCAGATCAGCCTGCTGAAGAGGAAGATACCCGGATTTTTGAAGCTCGCTTATGGCGGGATAAAGGCTGGACTGCCCGCGTCATCAAGAACGATGACGACGACGGCTGGGCTGTTGCGATGATCATGGATGGTGAGCCGGAACCAGCGCTGATTGGTCCCTGGACAATGGGGCGCGATAAAAAAAATCCCAAACCGCTGGATGCCAATGCATTCGGTACGCTGGTAAAAACCGCCAGAGAATTCGTCCGCAGACACGAGCAGCAAATGCATGCCATGTTGCATAAAAGTGTTTCTGTCAGCACCGATGACGCCGATTACCAAATTTTGCTTGATATCGTTCCTGACGAGTACGAGCCCTATGCCTGCCTGATCGCACAAGACCGGTTCGGGAATGAACTGGCAATGGTCAAAGTCGCACCTAACTTTGTGCTGAACCGGCAAACGGCATTGCGCTGGATAGAAAACGAATTCCGTCGCCCGGCGAATTCATGACACATCCTGACACATTCTGGCTTACACTCCATCGCCCCATTCCCCTATCTATCCACTGATGCAGCCTGATTGGTTGCGTCAGTCTCAGATGATCCATCCCCTCGCTGTTTCATTGATTGATCGCAGGCACTGGATTTGCATCAGCATCGTCATACCAACGACGGTAACAATCGCGGTAACGAGGGTAAATGAGCTCCTAACAAGCTGCCAAATAAGCTCGGCAAGAAACCGTCGTTGAAAAAATGCTGAGAAATAGTGTTGTATGCATCCTGCATGGATCCAGCACCTCGCTCAACATCACATCCAGCAATCCACTCAATCACAATCGAGAAATAATGTTAAATAAGCGCAAACAAGTAATTAGTCGTTAAAATCGTTGATGTTTTATATTTATTTCTCTTAAGACATTCACTTATCAATGAAAATTGTGCTCCTTATCGGTTTGCTAGCAGGACAAATGCTCTATGCGAACGCAGCACAAGCAGAGGTTTATACCTGCAAAGATGCTAACGGAAAGGTGTTTGTTTCTGACAGGCCCATTCCTGAATGTGCATCCCGCACCATGAGCGTACGTAAAGAAAACGGCTCCGGTCTGCGCGACATTCCTCCCCCGCCAACGGCTGAAGAACGAAAAAGAGCTGAACTCGAAAAACAGAGGCAGCAACAGGAAGCAATTGCTGAGGAGCAGAGAAAAAAAGAAGAGCGCTATCTGAGTGCGCGCTATCGCAGTGAGGCCGATATTGAAACCATGCGCCAGAAATCACTCGATGTTAATCGTGAAAAAATAAAAGCGGGCAACGAGCAGATCAAAATGATTCAGCAATTGATTGCTAATATCAACAATGAACAAAAAAATCGAAGTAAGAATTCCAACTCCAATACCAGCGCTGTCGACGGACGCATCAAGGAGTTAAACAACTCGCTAAAAGAAACCGCCGCCCTGAACGCCACGTATCAAGCCGAGCAAACACGCATCAACAGCGAATATGATGCCACGCTGAAACAATACCGGGACATTATGGGGAATAGGCATTAATAGTATCGATGACACCTATAGCGGCAAAAACACCTGAAATATACTCCCCCGAGTATTAAAATCCACGCCTTATTTTATGCTGACAAGCGAGCAGTTATGCAAATTTGAAGGGGGAGTATATGAAAACTGCAATAATTCATCATCGACTGGCTGCAATAAAGACAGGCTCGGCCTCCAGCTGCACGCCAAAACGCAATCCAACATCCCGCTGGATAGCACTAGCCAATTCACGCACGTCGTTGCCACTGGCGCCACCGAGATTGACTAATACCAGCGCTTGCTTTTCGTACACACCAGCGCGCCCGAGATGCTTGCCTTTCCAGCCGCATTGATCAATCAACCAGCCTGCCGCAAGTTTGTATTGCCCATCCGCCTGCAAATAGCTGACCAACTGCGGATATTGCTGCAATAAGGACTCGCGCTTGCCTGCATCGACAATCGGATTTTTGAAGAAACTACCCGCATTACCAATCACCGCAGGATCGGGCAGTTTAGCCTGACGAATAGCGATAATGGCCGCGCTGATATCAGCCGGTTGTGGCGCCGCGATCTGATGCTTTGTCAGATAATCAGCAACGTCAGCATAAGCGCAGCGTGCCTGCCACTGCCTGGGCAAGGCGAACGTCACATCCAGAATGACCAGACGATCGCGATAAGCATGTTTGAAAACACTGTCGCGATACGCAAAACAGCAGTCGGATTTATTCAGCGTTACGATCTCGCCCGTCTCAAAATCAAAGGCACTGAGCTGATGAAACACGTCCTGAATTTCAACGCCATACGCACCCACGTTTTGTATCGGTGCAGCGCCAACAGTTCCCGGAATCAGCGACAGATTTTCCAGACCACCGATTCCCTGCTGCAAAGTCCACTGCACAAAATCATGCCAGGATTCGCCAGCTTGTCCTTGTACAAAGACGTATTGCTCATTTTCGCCAACGATACGTCTGCCTTTAAGCTGCATATGCAACACGAGCGCATCAACCTGATCGGGCAAGAGCAGGTTACTTCCGCCGCCAAGGATAAGTCGCGGCATGCATGCCAGCTCTTTATCCTGATACAGTGCCTGTAATTGTTCGCGCTCAGTAATCGTTAAAAAAGTACGCGCACGCGCTGCGATGCCAAAGGTATTCAAGCCTTGCAACGAATAATCGCTTAAAAGTGAAAGTTTATTCTTCATAAGCGGCAAATTATAGCCTTTGCGCTTTGTGATAGTCGCGCATTTGATAAAATGGCTGCCATTCATTATTTTACGCAAGGAAGCAACATGCCCTCATTTGATACCGTCTCTGAAGCCAACATGGAAGAAGTCAAAAATGCGGTGACGCAGTCAAACAAAGTCATCACGAATCGCTTCGATCTGAAAGGTACCAGCGCTAAAATCGAATTGAAAGATAAAGAACGGGAAATTATTGTATTTGGTGATTCTGATTTTCATCTTGATCAGATCATCCTCGAATTGACTCAGACCCTGGGCAAACGCAAAGTGGATGTGCGCTTCCTTGATATGGGTAAAGTAGAAAAAATTGGTGGCGACAAGGTCAAACAAGTCATCAAGGTCAAGAATGGCATAGAAACCGAAGATGCAAAAAAAATCGTCAAAGCCATCAAAGACAGTAAGATGAAAGTCCAGGCAAGTATTCAGGGCGATGCGGTACGCGTTCAGGGTGCCAAACGGGATGATCTGCAGGCAGCGATGGCATTGTTGCGCAAAGAAATCAAGGATTTGCCTCTGGAATTCAACAACTTCCGCGATTAATCCTTGTCCATTGCCGGGTACGTCACGGATTCAACACTGACTATGTTAAAAAAAATTGCCTTACTCTGCGCCCCACTTTGCATGTTCCATGTTCATGCAACGGATATCGGCGTAGTTGGATTATTTCCCGGTAAGGCAATTCTGGTTGTCGATGGCGCACCACCCAAAACCTATTCCATCGGCAGCACTATCAGCAGCGACAGCAAGCTGATTGATGCGGACCGGGAATCTGCGACGATATTATCAAACGGTAAAAAACAGGTGCTGACGATGGGGCAAACCGTCCATCGTTCCGCAGCGGGTTCCGGCAACAGCATCGTCCTGCAAGCCGACCCCCGTGGTCATTTTTTTGTGAAATGCAATATTAATGGCAGTGAAAGTACCGTCAACATGCTGGTTGATACGGGAGCCAGCTTCATCGCCCTTCCGGCAGCCGACGCGCAGCGACTCGGCATCAATTACAAAAGTGGCAAAGTTGGCTATAGCAGGACAGCGAACGGGATTGTCGCGTCGTATCTGACCAAACTGGATACGGTAAAAATCGGCGATCTGGAATTACACCAGATTGAAGCAGCGATACAGGAAACCGGTTTAACCCAGCCATTACTCGGCATGTCTGTCCTGAACCGCCTGGAAATGCGGCGCGAAGGTGACCAGATGACCCTGACCAAGCGTTACTGATCAGGGTATCCGGGTGAGCCAGCGTGAGGTGAGTGACGGTGGATCACTTTGCCTCGCTTTGCATCACCTTGGATGACTGTTTAGCGCTGAATAACTCAGTTCATATTATTCTGCTCAACAATCCCCAGCTGGAGATCACTCAGCTTGCTTCAGACGACGTTGCTTGACCGCCTCTGCCAGCCCTTCCAGCACCTTCACACTGGAATCCCAATCAATACAGCCATCCGTTACTGACTGGCCATACACCAGCTCTTTGCCTTGTACCAGATCCTGACGCCCCGCCACCAGATGGGATTCAATCATAACGCCAACAATACGCGTGTCGCCAGCAGCAATCTGAGTGCTAATATCGGCGCAGACAGGAATCTGGTTCGCTGGATTCTTGGAACTATTGGCATGAGAAGCATCAATCATCAGACGCGCTGCCAGACCAGCGCCGGCGATATCCTTGCACGCTGTATCCACACTGGCTGCATCATAGTTAGGTGTTTTTCCACCGCGCAGAATAATATGGCAATCTTCATTGCCATTGGTCGACACAATCGCAGAATGTCCGCCTTTAGTCACCGATAAAAAGTGATGTGGCTGTGATGACGCCTTAATCGCATCGACGGCAATTTTCACGTTGCCATCAGTGCCGTTCTTGAAACCAACCGGGCAAGACAATCCAGATGCCAATTCGCGATGCACCTGAGACTCGGTGGTACGCGCACCAATCGCTCCCCAGCTAATCAGATCAGCAATGTATTGTGGGCTGATCACATCCAGATATTCCGTTCCCGCAGGCAAACCCAGCTCGTTAATATTGAGTAGTAATTCACGCGCCAGACGCAAACCATCATTAATACGGAAGCTGTTATCCATATACGGATCATTGATCAAACCCTTCCAGCCAACCGTGGTCCGTGGTTTTTCAAAATACACACGCATCACGATTTCAAGTTCACCTGCAAAGCGATGGCGCTCTTTAACCAGACGATGCGCGTATTCCATGGCAGCCTTCGTATCATGAATCGAGCACGGCCCGATCACCACCATCACGCGATCATCCTTGCCGTGCAGGATGTTATGTAAAGCCATTCGTGCATTCGCTGCTGTTTCAGAAGCCTTATCGGAACAGGCAAACTCACGGATCAGATGTGAGGGTGGAACCAGTTCCTTCATTTCGCGAATACGTAAATCGTCAGTGCGCTGCATGCTTTCTCCTAAAATCATTCAAGATAACTGTATGTGATGCGTTGTGTGATGCATTTTGTGGTGCGTTGTATCGTGCTGCTGATCTATCAAAATAAAACGTGTATAAAACTAAAAGCTAAAAAAAAACCGCCATTCCTGGCGGTTTCTTAGAAATTTGGTTGGCTCTTTTTCTTCGTGCACTTACCGTTTTTCCACCGCCGTTGGCTGGGAATAGCTAAAGTAAAAAAAGAAAAAGAAACGTGTGAACTTCATTTTATTCGTGATTGTTCGTCAATTTAAATAATAATCTTCGGGACAGTAGTTGGAAACCAAATAATCCTTCCCTGATATTGCATTAAAACTGCGTCTTTGGCAAGCCCATTCAGACGTTTATGATGCATCTGGATTGATTATTTTTTCCATAATGCCGGTGGTTCCGGCGGCACATCATTTTGATTTGGATACACGTTAATCACAGGTGTACTGTTTGGCGAAGTTTTTAATTGCGGTGCATTACGGTTCATCCAGCGTCGCAACTCTGTCAAATTTGCCGCAATATCTTCCCGATTTGGACTCAAACGATTCGCTCTTTCGAGTAAATTCAAGGCCTTTTCACTATCCCCCTGCGCAGCATATGCAACCGCCTGGTTGTTTAATGCAGAAGCATCAAAGGGATTGATTTTTGCCGCTTCGGCAAATTTTTTACTGGCGGCAGCGGCATTGCCTTCCGCCAGAAAATTTCGCCCTTCCACTTGCGGATCTGCGGCCCATACTCTGGACGATAGCAACAGCGCAAGCAGGCATCCTTTAGCACTCATGTTCATCTTTTAATTTCCGAGGTAATAAGGTTTTGGTGCTACTGGTGGAAATGCCACTGCACTTTTTCTCGGTTCAAACGTATAGCGTAAATAAAGCAAACCAGCGGCATCGGTAAAATCACCGGAATTATCAGCAGAAATACGTCCACCCAAAGATAGCTGTGGCGTCAGCTGATATTCAGCCGCCCCCGCCAGACGATACTGAACACCAGTACGACTTTGCCCTGGATAATTCGTCTGAATTGCCAGCGTAGGATTAGCAGCGGCAAATACTTCCAGCTCGGCCTGATCAGCACTGGAGTTAGGATAATACGGCGCTGCTTCTTCTCTGAAATGCTGTACCCCGATCGATGTTGCCACCTGATAAGAAAAACGCCCCAGACGACCAGAAACCTCTAACGGAATACCCAGCGCGAGGTAAGACTTCGGACTGAAATAACCGCCATGACCATAAGTGAAGTAGCGCAAATTACGGTTATAGAACATGGTGGTCAGGCCAAGGCCCGTCGTCACCAATGTATCTTTACCACGGTAAGCACGCCAGTAAGCACCGGCTCCCAATTCAAACATGGTATTTTTGGCGACATTTTTACCGGTCAGACTGTAATACCCAGTGCTGGCATAGACACCGCCCTCATCACCGTCATACGACGTATCGAGGTGTACACCAGTCTTCGCTACCCCACCCCAGGTCAACCCATAAATACTGTCTTTTGTCCCGGCATAGGACAAGTAGCTGTCTGTCACGGAACGTCGCACCAGCTCGGCACCAAAATTAGCACCATCCGATTGCGTACTCCAACGCAAACCACCCACCACATTTTGTATCGGGAAGCCTATCGGACTGGAGCCAATATCGGCTTTGACACCTGCAATTTCATAACTCAGATTTAATGCCATGCCTTTGGCATCTTGCTCCAGTGCAGCAACCGTTGATAAACCTTGTTGTCGTGCAATCGTCGTAAATGGAACTTTACTGAATTTTGCCCTTTCGACCAGAATCGCATTACGCCCAAACTGTCCTGAAATCGACGGATCATTCAGGTACATCGTGCCAGCATCAAGCACGACTGGAATAATTTTTAAACCAAACTGTCCCATGCCCAAGGTGCTGACCTGGACTTCCATTGGCATTTCCAGGTCTTTTAACTGCGAAAGACCTTTTTCACCGCTTCTGACGCGAGTTGAAAACTCGGCTGTGACTTGAGATCGATTCAACTCATTCAAGGACTCAATTTCTTTTGCCAGCGCAGCTTCTTCCTGAGTCACATAGGGCTGATTTAGCTGGTTGGGCTGATTACGGCTCGTACTTCCTGTGGTTGCCTGCGCCTGCCTGAGCGAGCCAGCCGTTGAGTTGGTCGATGTATAAGATGAAGCAGGGGCACTACTGTAGTTTGCCTTATTCACTTCCGGCAAAGGTCTGGCAACAGGAGGCACATAAGGCATCACCGCAACCACCGTGCTGGCACCAGAACCGCCCGCTGAACTGACTGATGGGCTGATCGCCGCCGCAGGTACATTCGACACAGGTCTGACAGGAACATTGACCTGTCCGCCTGGTGCAGTAAACAAAGTGGCAGGTGCCGGAGCCGGGGCTGATGATGGTACTGGTGGTGGAACCGACCCTGGCACCGATGCAGGAACAGATGTCGGCACCGCCGGTAATTGCGGCACAACAGGCAGCATCCTTTGCGGTGCGGCAGTATTCGTCTGCGGCAAAGAAGGAAGCGCGCTATTGAATCCCGCATTCGTCGCAGGCACCTCTTTGAGCGCAGGAACCTGTGCACGGACAACATTAGCAGCTGGAGCTGCGCCCTTGCGATCGGCAAACGGATTCACTCTGAAATCAGCCAATGCAGAAACTGGAGCCTGCGCAACCAGACGCAAACCGTTGGCTCCCATGCCATTCACCGGATGCTGCGCCTGCTCTAATGCCAATGCCTGTTTGAAATAACCCAGCGCCTTACCATTATTACCCTGTGCTCTGGCGACGTTGCCAGCCAACGCGATAAATCGTGGATTGTCAGGCTGCAATCGCATCAACGTGGCCAAATATGTTTCGGCACCAGAAAAATCTTTCGCCTGAATAGAGGCATACACCAAGCCCTGAAGAACTTCCGGATTCTCAGGCTCTGACTGCAATACTTTATTGAATAATTCTTTGGCTGAATCAGTATCACCGGCAGACGTGTAGATTCTGGCCAATGCCAGCAGTACCAGATTATCGTCCGGATCAGCCATCAGCATCGGTTGCAGATAATTATATGAAGCAGCGTAATCGCCCGCTTCACGAGCCCGCTCTGAATACCGCATCGATAAAACACGTTGCAGATTTTTAAAGTCAGCTATTTCTTCGGGCTGGAGATTTGGCATGGCAGCGATTTTTCGCATCACCGCTTCTAATTCTGCCTCCTGATTTGCGCGCAGCAGCGTACTGGCATATTGCAGTAACAAGCCAGCAGAAGGCTGGGGCGTGTTTTGCACAGCCTGGCGTATCAATCCGTAACCACGTTCCGGATCGCCAATTTTGATCTCCATCGCAGCAATCGTGCCGATGAACTCAGGCTCGTAGCCGGCCGCCGCTTCAGTTGCTGCCAGTATCTGACGTGCGGCATCAGGATTTCCTCGCTGGATCAGAAAATTCATTCTGTCTAACTGCACCCGTATCCACAAACGCTTTTGCAATTCAAACATCACAGGTTTTCTGGCAGCCACAGGGATACGCTCCAATGTCATCAGCCCTTCCCACCAGAATTGCTGTATCGCACTGAGCGACGCGCTGACGTATAAAGCTTCCGCCGAAGGCGCTTCAACATTGGTCAGCGCATCAAGCAGCGAACGCGCCTGGCCGGGCATGTCACGCTTCAGGTAGATCTTTGCCAGCGCCATGCGAAGCCACGGATTTTCTGGCGTAATCAAGATAGCATCTTCGAGCAAACGCTGCGCCGTCGGAATATCTCCTGCAGTTTCTGCAACTTTGGCCTTTTCCTGCAAATCATTGGCCTTAAGATCCGCCACAATCGTCAACTGACGTGCTGACATATCCGGAGTCAGCTCTTCCAGATCCTTCAAGCGTTTTTGCAGCACCAGAATCGACATCAGTCCATCCAATGCCCCCTGGTTTTTTCTGTTACTTTTTAAAACCAATCGGTAATTTTCTTCCGCACCAGGGAAATCATTTTCCGCCTTTAATGCATCTGCCAACTGAAGAATCCCGACCGCCTCCTGCCCATTCAGGCTTACCGCTTTACGTAAAAACTCAATGCCTTTTACACTGTCACTGTCCTCAAATGCCGTCCTTGCTTCTTCCAGCGTCGCCCAGTAATTAGATTCAACATATAATTTTTTCCACTCGTCTTTCCCTTTAGTGGAAGCGAGATCCAATGCTTTCTGGAAAAAAGTACGTGCATCGATAAATGCCTCTTGTCGCATCTTTACCAAGCCCATGCCGCCATGTCCGGCAGGGTCTTTAGGATGTGTTTTGATCAATGACTGAAATTCAGACTCAGCCGTTTTCAGGTCATCGGCTTCAAGCGCTTTATATCCGGCAGATTGTGTTTTCACCACAGGATTTTCTGGCCTTGGTTTTGGCGGTGCTTTTTTTTCTTCAGGAGCAGCGCTTGCCGCAGCGACAGGGGCAGGTCTGGTCAGATTCGCCAGTCGGTCTTGAATTGCCTTGTCATTAGGGAATTTTTCTAAATAAGCATGAAAATATTTGGTATTAACGTTTTTACCACCCATCCACGTGAGTGTCTGACGCCAGGCATCTGTCGCCTGTTTGCCGACATCGGCTTTATTACTCAGGCTCTCCAGCATCGCCAAGCCTTCGAGACGGGTATTTTCGCGATAAGTCAAAACCTGTGCTAATGCCAGCGCATATTTGGTATTCGAAGGATTTTCTTTGGTCAGCCGCTCCAGGCCTCGTCTGGACTCAGGATATCCGGCAACGGTGCCCGCCAGCACTTGATAATACTCATATGCTGCGTCCCCTTTTAACTTGCTGGGGTCGCCCATTAATTTATAACTTTCGACCGCCGCTTCTGCATCACCCTGCTTGGCGAGTCTTCGGGCATCGTCCAACTGAGCGTTACCACCACTGGTACCGCGTCGTATTGCTTCTTCTGCAACTTTAATCTGTGGGTTATTCGGAGCCACCTGCCTTAGCTTCGCCAAATAACCTTTTGCCAGTTCAGCATTACCGCTGCGTGCCTCATGGACAGTCAGCGCTACTAATGCGTCGACACTCCCGGGATCAACATTTAACAGCTTTCGCCAGGCATCGGCTGCGTTGTCAGGACGTCCACGCTGAGTCCAGAACTGTGCCTGTTCTATTAATTTCTGATTCAAGGGAGAATTTGCGAGCGCAACCCCGCTGTCGAAATACATCGATAAAAGCGCCACTGCGATCGCTTTTTTCTTAAGAACCATTCATTTTCCCCTGTTTAGCACTTTTCATCAGCGCTGAAAATCTATGCACAAATACAAATATCCTAATCTTGCAGGATTAGGATATTTGTCGGCTAAATTCGAACCATGTCAAATTTTAATATGGACCGTCAGGAAAGCATATTGCTATAGTCACTGCGGCTTACTTATGTTCATTTCTTTTCGTCTATTTTCAATCTTGCTGCGGCTTTTGTTCTCAAAAAGCGGAATAACAAGGTAGCAGCAATCAAGGACGCCAACATTAAGAAAAGAATCAACAGAATCGGCTGACTGGACAAGTGCCATTTGATCCATGTCCATGGCGGTAAATGTCCTGCGTAATAAGTATCGCCAATTTGCGCACTCACCACTTTTTCACCTTTGATCAGCACCAGATCGCCTTGGAATTTACTACGTGTGTCTGGTTTATTTAAACCATCGGTAATCGACAGTAATTCATTTGCATTTCCCGCTGTCAGGACTACGACACTATGACCCGATGACAAAGGTGATTCAAACTGCATCATGGCACCAAAGGCATTCCCTGTCACCGCCAGCATTTCACCAGCACGACGTTCTATGTCATCCAAATCACGCCCAGCCCATCTTGCCAGTACACGCAAAAATCCTTTTGGTAGCTCAAGACGGTTGCCATTTTCATCCATCGACATTGGCATGTATTTTTGCCATTGTTTCAGTAAAGGTAAATTGCCGTTGGTTGCAATCAGAATAAAATCTTTATCACTATATTTATCGACATCAGTGCCACGTATCATGGTGTTATTCAACACTGGATAACCGGTTGACTCGCCCATGCGCCCCATCATGTTGAAAAATACTTCCATCTCCTGCGCGCTTGGCTTGTCCGGCATCACAATGGCTGTTTGAGATAAATCGGCCATTTTTGTATAAGGAAAACCCGCATTGGCAACGTAAGCAAGATTCGGATATGCCGAATAATGTGGCATGCTGGAAAAATCAATTGTTGAATCAGGATCAATCGCTGAACGTACGTTATCCAGATAGACATCTTTACAGGCACCTTGCTTAGGATAATCGTAGAAAAAATGGAATTGCAGCTGATTTTCGGCACCAATCTGGAAGGTCGGCAGTTGGATATCTTCTTGCGCAAAACGATGTCCGTCCTTGAAGAACAACATGACTGACTCTTTGATCTTCCCCTTCTCCGTCTGACTGCCAGATAATGGCAAGGAACGCACAAACTCGCCATTGATACCGATATTGAGTGTGGATTTGTCTGGATTAGGACGCGGAGTAAAACGGTAACGTAAATCAATTGGCACACCATCGGTCTGCCAGGTGAACAAGTCAGGGGCAACGCGCATGTTAACGCGGATCAGATCAGGTGTCAGGCCGCTGACTTGCAGGTCTGGCATCCGCACTAATTCTCCGAAACGTACGGGGCGTGTGGTTGGCAGCCACTTTGGCGCATCGTAAGGCTTACGAGCATCAACTTCCTTTAAGTCTTTGATCAATGCCGTCTGACCAGAAAAAGCGATTTGTCCCAGTGTCAGTGCCTGAACTGCTTTTTTCAATTCAGCGGCATCACGTCCCATCACCAACAACAATTTAGCTGTTGTACTTTGAGGATTAGGCACGATCATCAACGTTGGGCCATTAATCGCTGGCAATTGCAGACCCGCAGGGGCTTCTGCTGTCGTCGCGAAAACGACCGCATTACCCTTCGGTAAAGTATTTGACGCGATCGGAAAACGGGCACCCCGATATGACGCCAGATGTCCGAACCACGAAGCAACCGAACCTGCATTGCGCAAAATATCCAGCGATGGTGCTTGCGGTAATACAAATGGCAACTCTAGTAATTTAGAGTCACGAACATCAAAAAATGGGGCTGGCAACAACGCCAGATCATTTGGCAAATTAACAGAACTGACCGTAAATTCTATATGTGTCGTATTACTGACTTTGGCCCAGAGGCTGGAATGCGCAGGATCTTCACAATCTCTTGTGTAGTGACCAATCAATTTAAAACTAAGTTGATTAAAATCAGCGAAGTACCGCGGATCAATCGAACTCTCCCCCACGATACCGCTAGCTTTTTCTTTCGGTAATGGAATGACCGTCACCAACTCATTATTCACCAGGATTTTTATATGGGATAAATCTGGCAACAACGCTGGGGAATAGGCAATCCCGTACTTAATCTTTGCCGAAGTGATAATTTCATCGCTACGTATCGTGAAAGGAACTGAGCGCTCACCCTCTACACCGCGTAGTTCGAAATTACTTACGCTACCTAATTGCTTGAGACTGATACTGTAGGTTTTCTGCCCCTGTAACGGTTCAGGTGCAAATCCGGAAGGTACATCCACAGATTGCGTTTTTGCCGGGGTCTCTTGCACATCCTCGCGAACGCGGTGACTCTTGGATTTTGCATCAGCATGATCTGAACCGAACAAACTCAGTCCAAGAAGCAGCGCCAATACCGTTGTCGTTCGTTTCCGATTTAATCTGGCTCTTATTTTTGTCATAAAATTAACTTCATTTGGTATATTAAGATGCGCTGTTTTACTCATGATGTATTGCCTGATACTGGTGCCGAAACGACTGAATCCTCGAATGCTGTGGAAAGTAATTTCTTTTAATCCGTTCAGAGGATGATCCATATCCCTGTCTTCTGACCAGTTCAGCCATACGTCTGCGCGGCCAATCGTACAATTAATCAAATCCATTTCCTGCTGCTGTGACAATGGTAGAAACTGCAAACTTAATAATTTTTCTTTAGAAAAGATAACTTTCGCAGGAAATACGCATTCACCGTTAGTTCCGTATAGCGAAATCATGACAGCATCATCTTTGCTCATCTTGAATCCGGCAGGAACCCGCAGTGACATTCCACCCATAGAAAAATCTTCAGTCTGGCAAACAACTGAATGGCCGTTTGTCAGACGCAAGGTTGCGCCTAGTACAGCTCTGACCCTGTGTGTACGTCGCACCTGTTTTGATTCCGTCGCAACAGCCAAAGTTGCCCCCAGAATCACCAGATTGTAAACAGTCCACAACATATTCAGAATGACCGTATCAAGCTCGTAAGTATTCCACCATATCGCCCTGCCAATCCCAACGAAGAAGCCCAGAATATTCAATCCCAGCATCACCAGATAGGGCTTAGAAATAGTCCAGTCGAAATGTTCTTCCTCAACCAGACCGCCTTTGGCAGTCACGTTAAATTTGCCTAGTTTGGGGTTAATCAATGCCACCAGCGTGGGGCGGAAAATATACCAGGCCAGAGTTGCTTCATAGACTTCAGCCCAGAACGAATGACGATGCGCTCCCTGGATTCGCGAGTTCGTTAAATTGGCATGTAAAAGATGAGGCAAGGAGTAAGCGGCGATTGAGAGCGCGGATGCCTTGATGATATGTACTTCAAAAAATAAATAAGAAATCGGCGCCAGCAAAAACACCATGCGCGGCAAACCATAAAAAAAGTGCAACATCGCATTGCTATAGCACAGACGCTGACCAAATGTCAGCCCTTTACCCAGCAAAGGGTTATCAACCCGGAAAATCTGAGCCATACCGCGCGCCCAGCGTATCCTCTGCCCCACGTGCGCCGACAAACTTTCTGTTGCCAAGCCTGCTGCTTGTGGGAGCGCAAGATAGGCGGTGTTATATCCGCGCCTTTGCATTTTCAAGGCAGTATGCGCATCTTCTGTTACCGTTTCCACGGCAATACCACCAATTTCTTCAAGACACGTACGACGCAAAATTGCACATGATCCACAGAAAAAAGTGGCATTCCATAAATCGTTACCGTCCTGAATCAGGCCATAAAACAGTTCACCCTCGTTCGGTACGTGGCGAAAGGTCTGCAAATTACGTTCAAACGGATCTGGCGACAGAAAATGATGGGGCGTTTGTACCATCGCCAGCTTTGTGTCTACCAAAAACCAGCCCATCGTATATTGTAAAAACGACCGGGTCGGCATGTGGTCGCAATCAAAAATCGCAACAAACTCACCGGAAGTGCGCTTCAGTGCTGCATTAATATTTCCAGCTTTCGCATGGTTATTATCTGCGCGGGTAAAGCACTGCACACCGATTGATTCAGCAAACGTTGCAAATTCAGGACGGCGACCGTCATCCAGAATAATGATATTGAGTTTATCCTTTGGCCAATCGATACCCAGCGCAGCCATAACAGTTGGCTTCACCACGCTCAGATCTTCGTTATAGGTTGGAATAAACAAATCAATCACAGGCCATGTCGACGTGTCTGCTGGCATCATGACTGGCTTACGCCGCAAAGGCCATGCGGTTTGCAGATAGCCAAGCAACAGCACCAGCCACGCATAGACCTCGGCCATAATCAGCACCAACGCAAAAAACATGTCGATGAAATTTTCAGT
The DNA here is from genome assembly GCF_049339385.1 of Undibacterium sp. SXout7W. Classification (NCBI taxonomy): domain Bacteria; kingdom Pseudomonadati; phylum Pseudomonadota; class Betaproteobacteria; order Burkholderiales; family Oxalobacteraceae; genus Undibacterium; species Undibacterium sp. SXout7W. The sequence goes on from NZ_JBMPPF010000007.1 coordinate 47,407, forward strand.
GCCTATCGTATAGTGAATACGCCAGTAGATATAGCGACTGGTCGCACTTACGGAAAACATCACCATCACCAAAGAAACTAAAGTGCCGGTATAACGCCGTAAATACAGTGCTGTAAAAAAGATAATCGCAGAAAATAACGTTTGCAAAGGCAGATCAAGCGGGATGCTGATACTGGACCAATACAAAAATACCGCAACAATCAGGGCAAAAATACGTGACAGTTTGTGTTCCCAGCCCGACCAGTTAATCATGGCACGTCCAAGATCATTCAGACGACCATATAGATAGCGGGAATTCAGTATGGAACGCATCAGTCAATCAGTCCGAAATTTTTTTGCAGCCAGGCACTTACTTCATTCACATCGTGTGTGGCTGAACAGTGTTGGGCGTAATAGGAAACCGGTGTCTGACATGCCAATGCCTCACTCACAGCCTCATCTCTATGTATTGTTGTTGGAATGAATTTAGAACCTAAACTTGATCTCAGCATGCCATAAACATCACGACTAAGCTGCTTGGCGGCATCCATCTGGTTGAGCACGTAGCAATATCCAAAAAAATCTTTACGCCCATCGCAATAATAGTGAATCAATGATTCTATCGACGGTATCGTTGAATAAGAAGCAGCATCTGGCTTCAATACTACCAGTCCAATATTCGCGAATTTCAAAACTTGCTGTAAATAAAGGCTGGGGCCTGGAGGCGTATCGATCAGAACAATACTGTTTTCCGGCAGTTGAAGACTCAACAGATGCGCTTTCAACCAATCCGGCTGATCTTTAATACCTTGCTCAAATTTGTTTCGTTGCGTCTCATCGACACTACCATAAGGCAAAAAATCAACGCCATAGGCACTTTCATACAACAGATCAGACCAACGGTCCGTCACCGAAAACTGCTGTGCTATGCCGACTGCCTCATCGTGCGCCATACCAAAGTGCAATCGCAATGCATTTTGAGGATCCAGATCCAATACCGTCACGCGCGGCCCAAAACGGGCAAGCGCCGCAGCCAGATTAGCAGTCACCGTAGTTTTACCAACGCCGCCTTTCGGTGAAATTACCGCGACCACTCTCATGGTTTAAAGATTTTTTTGAAAAAAGAGTTAACGCCGGACTCTGCAGGCTTTGCCTGTTCAGTTTTGCCAGCAAGACGATTAAATACGCTGCCGATCGAATGATTTTTACTATCCTCATCCGCCGACGTTACTTCGACAGCCTTAGTACTCACCGGATTAAATTGTTGTCCAGCACCACCTAAAAATCCAGAACCATTGATCGGAGATACACTATCTACACCATGTTTGATCACTGCTGCCGGTGCTGCTGGAATAAATTGTGCTGCCGGTGCCGTCGCCAAAGATGGCGCAGGCTCTACGTTTGCAAAGAGAGACCTTGCTGGTACCGCTGGCGTACTGACCGTTGATGGACGCTCACTAAATAATCCCTGTGCTGGCACTTTTCCATCAGACAAGGGTTTAGCCCCAACTGGTCTGGAAGACATTTCATTCAATGAAAATGCCTGTACCGGTTCGGACTCCGATGCACGCCTCATCGGCGCCGATACCTGATTCAGATTCACTTCCTGACGCTCCGCAAGTGCTCTCTGAGGTGCAACAACATCGTGTTCCTCGACACGCACGGGAATGGGAGATGGATGCAGATGGACGTCGCGCAGCAAAGGCCAGCGCTGTTTGGCTTGTTCACTATCCGTCTGGCGATTGATTTCCTGATAGCCATCCGTAGATTGGCCGAATCTCTGAAAAAGATTTTTAACGTCATCGTCCATGGTATCTAACATCTCTGTTCATTTTTACGCGTTTCTTTTTTCAAACTTAACGACGTGTGAAATAAGACGGCTCTTCTGCTTGCTTTTTCAACTCATAAATAAATAATTGCCCATCCTCTTGTACTCCACCACGTTGCTGCAGACGCAAGGATTTATCCATGCCCAAACCATCAAACCACTGAGCATATATACCTTCGAGTAGAGCGGGAGACCATTCCAGAGCAGCAGAACCAAATGCGACCTTCAGAGGAGATGCATGATGAACAACGATCAGACAATCCGCTTCTTCAATCAGCTGAGCCCAACCCCAGTTCAATGAGGACCATACACGGTTCATACAATCCTCCAGAGACTGTAGGCTACTGCCGTCGTTAACCTGAAAACCGGCAGCCATGGTTCTGCCTAACTGATGCATGAACATGCGTAAATCTTTTACTTCTCCCTTGGAAGCAAATTCCGTAGAAAACGCTGCCAAAAACGCTCTCCATTGAACAGAGCACTGTTGTTCTTCGTAATATTGAGTATTATTTTTCAGCATACCGAACTAAGTCCTTGTATTCACTCTATGGAATATCGAATTTATATACTTGCTTATGTGAAGCAGTAAATGTATCAACTTGTTACGACTTTATCATTCGCCTGCATCATTAGTCCAGCGTAGACAGAAAGACAAAGGTTAACAATTCATAATTCGAAAAAGACCTCATTGATACACATCAAATTTTCGGATTTTTCTTACAAATCCGATGAAAACACCTCTAAAATCAGTTACTTTACAGCAACTTCATTATTTCGCTACTCAACACAACATCACAAAATTACGCCATAACAATACGGATACACATATTATTGCAACGACTCAATATGACATTACTTTAAGTAAAATGGTAAAAAAAACATGTTAATTAACAAAATATAATGATTGATTATTCTCAAAATCTTCAGTGAAGTCCCGCCAATACCCAGTCAATGATTTTTTGTATATGCTCAGATGCCAGATTATCCGGTTCATATAGCACGACAGGTTTTTCAAATGCCAGCGCCTCTTCCACCTGAGGACTCTCCGGTACGATGTAAGGAACCATCCGTTTTCCAAGTCGCTCAGCAAACAATGACGTAACATCCTGCGCCAACTGACGCTGAGATCCTTGATTAACAATGTAGAAAGAACCTACTTGCGAACCAGAGCGATTCCCATACGTGGCAATCAGATCTTCCATTTCCGGCAAAGTGGAATAAGATGCCGCATCTGCCAACACGACCACAAATAAGAAATCTGCCGCATACATCGCCTGTTTCAAGTAAACAGAGGGCCCTGGTGGCGTATCCAGCATCACGATGGTGTTACGTGGCAGGTTTGCAGCTTCCAGCTTTTTCAGCAACCAGTCTTCTTTTTCTTCCAGCACCTGCTCAAAACGCATGCGCTGAACTTCGCCACTTTGTCCGTATGGCACAAAATCAACACCGTAAGGGCTGGTATAAGAAACTCCGGCAAGGCGTGTACGCGAACCGGTCAAATCACTGATACCTTTACTATTCACAGCGTCCATTCCACCAAGATGCCATTGCATGGCATTTTGTGGGTCCAGATCGACGATCAGTACTGGATGCTTCCTTTGTGCAAAACCAACACCAAGATTGGCGGAAATAGTTGTTTTACCCACGCCTCCCTTGGCGGAAACAATCGCGATAACGATCATAAAGCACACTCATAGGAACATGGTTTGACGATGAAAATCAAACTGTACCTCCGACTGTCAAACCTTCAATGCGCAAGCTAGGTTGTCCAACACCAACAGGCAAACTCTGGCCTTCCTTGCCACATACTCCCACGCCCGAATCCAGCCGCAAGTCATTTCCTATCATCGATACATGATTCAGCACTTCCGGACCATTGCCGATCAGCGTTGCGCCTTTGACCGGGTAGCTAATTTTGCCATTCTCAATCATGTAGGCTTCACTCGCAGAAAAAACGAATTTACCATTCGTGATATCGACCTGACCACCACCAAAATTGACCGCATACAACCCATTTTTAACGGATGCCAGAATTTCCGCCGGATCTTTATCACCAGCCAACATGTAGGTATTGGTCATCCGCGGCATAGGCAGATGGGCGAAAGACTCACGTCGTGCATTACCTGTCACTGACGTTTTCATCAGACGGGCATTCATTGTGTCCTGCATATATCCGCGCAAAATGCCATCCTCAATAAGTGTATTACATTGAGTAGCATTACCCTCGTCATCCATATTCAATGATCCGCGACGATGTTGCATGGTGCCGTCATCAACCACTGTCACACCTTTGGCAGCCACCCTCTGTCCAATACGACCAGAAAAAGTACTGGAACCTTTACGATTAAAATCGCCTTCCAGTCCATGCCCGATTGCCTCATGCAACAATACGCCGGGCCAACCAGGCCCAAGCACCACTGTCATTGGGCCGGCAGGCGCTGGGCGAGCATCCAGATTGACCAACGCTGATTTGACAGCTTCATCTGCATATTGCTCCAGCAGCGCATCGCTGAAATAGCTATAGTCATAACGTCCACCGCCACCACTGGAGCCCACCTCACGTCGGCCATTCTGTTCAGCAATGACCGTTAAAGACAGTCTGACCAACGGTCGTATATCTGCAGCAATGACACCATCACTGCGCGCCACCAGAACGACATCATATTCACCGGCAAGACCCGCCATGACCTGAACCACTCGGGGATCTTTTGCTCTGGCAATCTTTTCAACGCGTTCAAGCAGGCTGACTTTTTGATTCGCATCAAGGGAGTGAAGCGGATCATCGCGCAAATACAAGTCTCGGCCATTCAGGCCTTGCAGAGACGATGCCACCTTGATTTTTCCCGCACCCTGACGACCAATGGTACGAGTCGCTTTTGCTGCATCAAATAAGGCTTGTTCAGAAATTTCGTCGGAATATGCAAACGCCGTTTTGTCACCAGAAACTGCTCTGACACCAACCCCTTGGTCAATCGAAAAATGGCCAGTTTTAACAATACCTTCTTCCAGACTCCAGCCTTCATTCCGGGTGAACTGGAAATACAGATCGGCATAATCAACACGGTGGCTGAACATAGAAGCGAGCACTTTGGATAAACGACTTTCATCAAGACCAAAAGGTGTCAATAAAATGTCGCGGGCAATCGCGAGATGGCTGAGAGCCGGATCGTATGGGGTCATAGCAATTAATCGTCAATACAAAAGGGTATAAATGGTTTCATTGTAGATCAGTTGTGCTCATCAACGCAGATGAGTGCAACTGATTTCGGACATAAGGCTACAATTTTCGGTGTTTCAGTGCCGGGAGACTTTCACGCACACTGGCAATCACATCCGGCTCGATTTCACCATCAACAATCCCCTCCCCCTCGGACAACACATTTAAGACTTTCCCCCAAGGATCAATCAACATGCTGTGTCCCCAAGTACGGCGACCATTGATATGCTTTCCGCCTTGCCCACAAGCAAGAACATAACATTGGTTTTCAATGGCACGGGCGCGCAACAATATCTCCCAGTGAGCCTGTCCGGTGGTATAGGTAAAAGCGGCCGGGACAACAATCAATGTGCAAGGCCCCATCGCCCGGAACATTTCGGGAAAGCGCAAGTCATAACAAACCGACAAACCGACTCTGCCAAAATCAGCATCAAAACTGACTACCTGATCACCGGCGGTGATAGTGCGCGCTTCTTCGTAGGACTCATCACCTTTGGTAAAACCAAACAGGTGTATTTTGTCGTAACGAGCAACCTGCTCCCCCTCAGGGTTATACACGAGGCTGGTATTCATTACCTTGCCAGCTTCATTTGACTGCAAAGGCAGTGTCCCGCCAATCACCCATACCTTTAACTGGCGCGCCATTGATGCTAAAAAATCCTGTATCTGCCCGACGTGCTCAGGTTCGGCAATACTTAACTTATCCACATCCTGCCAGCCCATTAAAGGCCAATACTCCGGCAACAGCAATAAACCGGCGCCGTCTGCAGCAGCCTGCCTGAGCAGACGATCAGCAGTGGCAATATTTTCTGCCAACACCGGAGTAGAAATCATTTGTATCGCAGCGACTTTCATTCATTTCCCTTTTTTTGCGCAGATTTAATGGCATTGTTCTGAAGTTCACGATGTTCTATTTTATTCACGATCGGGTCTTTCCAGGGGCCAGTCACCTGGTATTCAAACGTAAATGCTCTGGCTAGAGGTTCGCGCAAAAATAGCTGGGCTAAAAATGTCCCCAGTCCAATCACTGGATTTACCGCCAAACCATAGACAACAGATGCTGTACCTGCGTTCACTTCCGGAATCACGGCGACGTGCAGATTTTGCGATTCACGCACCACATCAGCACTGCCATCAAGTAATACCGTCGCATTCACACCGCGCATCTTGAGATTTTCGGTCATTGCTATTCCCTGATGAATCTGCGCGGTACCGGCAATCGAATCGAATGCAAAACCATCTGAGAACACATCTCTGAAATCCAACGTCAGTCGTCTGGGTAACGATTGCATACTCAGTACCCCCAGCAATTTCGCGGCTCCCGGATCTACTTTCAAAAATTGCCCAGCTGCCAGCTCCATTTGAATTTTCCCTGTCATACTAGAGATATCCAATGCGAACGGTAAGCCATTCCATTTGACGTCGCCTTCGAGTTTGCCACGTCCACCACGTAAGATATCCGGAAAACCCAAGCGTTCCAATAGCTTACCGGCATTACCAACGTCCAGCACATAATCAAGCTGGGTTGTTCCTTGACCAAGCCGGCTAGACCATTTACCACTCCCTCTCAGCTCTGCATCGGCATTTTTCAATAGAATTTTGCTGATTTGCCATTCACGTCCGACAGGTGTCAGCTGATTGCTGGCCAGGAGTTCAACTCGTCCGAGTTTTTTATTCAGCAAATCAAAATTATCGGCGATAAGGTCAATTCCCGGAATCACGGTGGTCGCGTTTTTTCCTTCCAGTAAGTCACTGACTTCTGATGCTGCGGATGACGGTATCGTCAAATGGCTGAGTCTGGCCGAAATATTACCTGCTGTCTGGCCACTACCAGTACTCCAACTCAGGTGGCCAGATGCCTGCGCCGCATCAACATTTGCCTGCCAGTTACCTTTTTGCTGTGACATCCCCAGCACTACATTCTGAAATTGTTTGCCCATCAACTGTAACTCGTTGGCTCGTATCGACAGGCTGGCTGGCGCCATATACGACGACGCATCAAATAATACCGAAGCATTACCGGCATTAGTAGTATTGATGACATTAGCATACGAGCCGGAAGGAACGCTCGCCGCCAGTTGTCTCCAGTCATCGATGTTCAACGTCTTCACATCAAGATTCATGGCCAGACCAGCATCGGCATCGGGCGCTGGCACGTTCACGCCAACACCACCGTGCAATACCTGCCAAGCCCCGTTTTTGTCATTGATTTTTTGCCGGAAATATCGGGCATGGACTGAACTGCCGACATCAATCCGCATCTCGTCGCGCCAGATGTTGGCATCACCCGACACCTGTGGCACTAATTCAAAGCGCAACGGTAAAGCTTCTGCTGATGCTTTGCGTAAAGGTGACGGAAAGTTCAGATTCAACCCAATCAACGAGGACTCAACCATAATTTCTGGCTGGCGTTTTTTGACATAAACGCTGGCATTGTAGCGAGTAGATCCGCTGATACGGTCAAGCACCTTCTCGATCGAGTTAGAAGGAAGTGCTTTGCGCACACCTTCAGCCGTTGCCACGCCATCAAGACGGATGCGGATACTATTATCCTTTTGTGATCCACCACTGATGCTGACGTTGCCGCCCAGCAAATTTCCTTTTAATGTACCGAGATTTACGCCACGTTCATTAAATTCGAGTTTTCCAGTCAAATTGGATACTTGTGGCAAGCCCGTCTGTAATATCACATCATTGTTGGTGAACTGCAGCACGCCCTGCACTTTTGAATCCAGTAAATGACGCAGCGGCAACTGAAGCTTCAACCCCAGATTCGCATTATTGCTGGCCTTGGTTTCCTGTAAAAAATGTCCGAGCCAGTTATCTACCGGGCTCGCGTTCACGTACATCAACATCGTTTGCAAGGTGCCGCTGGCATTGCCGTCAATTTGTAATACCGAACGGGTACTCAATAAATCAGGAATAATCGCTTTCACCTTGTGCAAATCAGCATCCAGCGTTTTAGCACTATCGCCATGAATCTCCATTCTGGCTCTATCAAACACAAAACTACCTTTGATGTCGTTGATGACAGGCCATAGCGGGGCCTTACCGTCATCCGTCAATGCGCCAGCGGTGAAATCCAGTGTGCCGCCAGTCAAATTCCCTTTGACCAGAAATTCACCTTTTTGCGCTGCCTTCCCGTCACTCAGGGAAAAAGGAAAGTGTGCCAGATCGCCTTTGATTCTGACGCTGACATCATCGGCACGACCACCAACAATTGCCTTGGTTAACCAATGACGTAAATCGGGCTCGGCCATGGCAGGAATAAAACGATCAAGCTGCCGCAGATCGAAGCCAGAAATTCTGGCTGATAAATCGACTTCTCCCGGATGTGTTTCTACCGACTGGCGCATGGAAATCACATGCTTACCTGTCACCGATGCTTTCATTCCATCTTGCTGCGCTTCCATTTTCCGGACCTGAAAGCTTAACTTATCGTCAGCTTCGAATGTCCAGTCCGCCTGCATTTGCAGATGACTGAACGGCATCAGCGGATCCACAAAATAACTCGATAAGCGCAAAGACAAATCTTTGGAATCGAGCGTAAAACTACCCCCTTTATCGCTGGCATCAATGCTGCCAGACAAGTTCTCGAAACCCGGGATTGCCGGAACGGCTGCCTTTGCCGGCATCGTTGCGGTTTTCGCCCTGCCCAACTGCGCGGCTTGCTGTTTCATCGACAAGTTGATGAACTGCCCTTTGAGCTTGTAACTGATAATTTCTGGATACGTTCCTTGCCAGGTTGCAGTGAAGTCCCTGAGCTGCCCTTGCGGTGCAAAATCTGTCAGCATCTGCCGCTGATCTTCAGGCAAAGGTAAATGCTCAGCGAAGTTGGCCAGCGTCTGTAAATCAAGTGTACGGGCATAAATTTCGACTTTTTCCGGCTGCCCTTTTTCTCCGGGAATGAATGTCTCTCGTATGGTAGTAGCTGGCAAACGGTTACCATCACGCGCTTGCATCGAGAAATTAGATAATTCAAGAGAGTGTCCTGCGGGACCAAAGAATGCAGGCAGATACTTTTTACCCAGAGGAGATTTTTCACTGGCAATCAGGCGTCCGCTGACAAACGCCATATCGAGCTCTGGCAAATCGCGACGGAACTGGCCACGCACGTCGGCCAGATGTACATCTGCCGTCAGATCGGCAATCCGTCCGGCATCTATCCGCACCCAGGTGCGAACGGAGCCATAGCCTTTCTGCAGTTCCGCCGGGTAATCAATATATTGCTTCAGCGCTGGCAAGTCTGCCTGACGCAAATCGGCGTACAGATCACCTGTCCAGGATGAGACGTCGGATACTTTTTTAGAAAAAACCCGATGCTGAAAGTCGCCCCGGATGTCCAGTACCTGCGCCAAACTGGCTGGTGGTGTCGCCTTGAGCGCAAACTGATGCCGACGCCACTGATTCTTGAGCACAAAGCTCACATCCGGCAGGACGACCTCGTCAGCGTGGCGCCAGTGATCGTTCCAGCGTATGCCGCCCTGATGTATCACAATCTGCCGTTGTGCCAATACCCAGTCAAGGCCAGTCCCATTTCCTTCCTGAGCAGGATCAATAAAAAAACCGCCGATAAACCAGTGTCCATCGGCATCGTGCTGAACATCCAACGAAGGCCGGTAAATATCAATGCGCTCAAACCGCAGATCGGCAAAAAACAGCGTCCACCAGGAAAGTGTCGCTGAGACTTCCGGCAACGCCAGCGCTTGCTGGCCGTTACGGTCACGGATAACAACGTCATTAAGTATCAGTTGCGGATTGAGTCCTTGCCAGGATGCATGCAGCATACCAATATTGATCGTTCTGCCAACAGCCTCGCTGGCCATTTGCTCGACCTGTGATTTGTAGTGAATCACATTCGGCAAGGCGACGTAGCGTAGTGCCAACAACAAAATACAAAAAAGAAAATATAAAATAACAACAATTTTTAGTGCTAGCTTCAGACTTTCTGCACAGGTAGAAAAAGTCAGAGAACAGAAACGTGAAACAAATGATCGTTTGGGGATCACATCATCCCCTGTTTCTGGTGATAAAGGCACTTCTGTCGTCATTGCACTTCATTAACCAAAATAAGCCAGCTAAGAAGTCGAAAAACACGACCAATAAACATATGTCTCAATATACTCCCCTATTTTTTGAAAAACTACGCACTTTCCGCCAGTAACTAAAGCGGGTTAAAAATATACTACCCAGGAGTATTTATTTATTCTGCTCTTTACTTTATTTTTCTTGGTATTGCTCATTCTCTCTATTGCATACTTCAATGCACCACTTCAATGCGCTACATCATGAACAATATCGTCGCGGATGACTTAAAATCAAATCATTGTTTATCTTTTTCAGCCAGGCACATCCGCATATGAGCGATCACTCCACGTCCAGCCCACAAATTCTTCAGGCATCCCGTTTTCTTCATCGCTGGTTACTGGGTGATCCGCTACGTCAGGCGCGACTGGATCAAATATCAGGATTATCCTTGAGCCAGACAATTTTTGCTGAGATTTTACAAAAAGACATAGCTGCTGGTGCCAGTCTTAACAAAGCCATGCGGCAATTGCGTAATCTTGTCATCTGCACACTAATTTCACGTGATCTGCGGGGACAGGCAGATATGCATGAAGTCGTCACGACCATCAGTGAATTTGCAGATTTCGTTGTCCAGCAACACCTGGCTGCACTGAACCTAGAAATGCAGGCCTTATACGGCATACCGATCGGGCAAGATAGTGGAACAGAACAGGCAATGATCGTTCTGGGAATGGGAAAACTTGGTGGCTACGAGTTAAATGTGTCGTCCGATATTGATCTGATTTTTTGTTACGCTGAAGACGGTGACACCCAGACCAGCGAAAGCAGTCAGCGCGGCCTGTCGAATCATGAATACTTCAGCCGACTGGGGAAAAAATTGATTGCCGCCATTTCTGAGGTGACGGAGGACGGCTTTAGCTTTCGCGTTGATATGGCTTTGCGTCCCAATGGTGCCTCTGGCCCCCTGGTTGCCAGTTTCGGCATGATTGAAGAGTATTTCCTGATTCAAGGTCGTGAATGGGAGCGCTATGCCTGGGTCAAAGCACGCGCAATGACAGGAAAAGCCGACGATATTGAGACTCTTGAGAAAATCATTACTCCTTTTGTCTACCGGCGCTATCTGGATTATGGTTCGATTGACTCGCTTCGCTCCATGCATGCACAAATCCGTGCCGAAGTCGTCCGGCAAGAAACCAAGCATCCGGAACGCAGCAATAATGTCAAACTAGGACGCGGCGGCATACGCGAAGTAGAGTTTCTGGCACAGGTATTTCAATTGATTCGTGGTGGACGCGACCTTAGTCTGCGTGACCGCTCTACACGTAACACACTCAATACACTGGCGGATAAAGGTATATTGGAACACGCGACCGTCACTAAACTATTAGATTCCTACGCGTTTTTGCGCAATGTGGAGCACAGGCTACAGTATCTTGACGACGCCCAGACACATACTTTCCCAGCCAGACAAGAAGATCAGCTCCTGATTGCACAAATGATGAACTGCGCCAGCGTTGATGAGCTATTACAGCAGCTGACCCATCACCGGCAATTCGTTGCTGAACAATTTGACGCGATCTTCAAAGAAAAAGCCAATGATGCTGGCGACAACAGCAAAGATACTCTGGAAGCAAGTTTATCCTGCAACGATCAGGATGAATTAATGAAAGCCCATCTGATATCAATCGGATTCGCTGACGTCAGCGGTGCCGCTCAGCGCCTGCTGGCCACCTGGCAATCAGCAAGGATTCAGTCGCTGTCCGAAGCAAGCCGCAAAAAAATGCTAACACTGGTAAACAATGCACTTGGCCTGATTGCGCGTCAGGGCGGTAACCAGCTCAGAACATTGAATTTGTTGCTGGATTTCCTGGAAGCGATCGTGCGTCGTTCTGCTTATTTGTCCTTGCTGATCGAATACCCCCATGCGCTCGCGCGGGTAGTACGAATGATGGAAGCCAGCGACTGGGCTGCCAAATTTCTCACCCGGCACCCTATTCTGCTTGACGAGTTGCTGGACGAGTCCTCATTGCATCGGCGTCCGGACTGGGCAGAAGCGCGGGCAGACCTGCAGGCGCAGTTAGCTCAGCATCAGGGCGATACTGAACGTCAGATGGAAACCCTGCGCGAATTTCATCATGCATTGCAGTTCCGGCTGCTGGCACAGGATCTGGAAGGTCAACTGAGCGTTGAGCATCTGGCGGACGAGTTATCACAACTGGCAGATCTGATGGTCGCAGCTACCATACAGGCAGTCTGGGAAACAATCGCCAGTCGTCATCGGCCCGAGCCGAGCTTTGCCGTCATTGCCTACGGAAAACTGGGCGGCAAAGAACTAGGCTACGCCTCCGATCTGGATGTGATTTTCCTGTATGACGATGAGGATCAGGAAGCACCTGCCAATTATGCCAAACTGGCGCAGCGCTTTATCACCTGGATGACCAGCCATACTCCGGCGGGAATTTTGTTTGACATCGATATTGCCTTGCGCCCCGATGGTGCGAGTGGGTTATTGGTTTCGTCCGTACCATCCTTCGCTCGTTATCAAGAAAAATCCGCTTGGTTATGGGAACATCAGGCGCTGACGCGAGCCCGTTTCTGTGCCGGAAATCCGACTATAGGGCAGAAGTTTGAAGCGATACGCGAAGAAATGTTACGCAAACCGCGTGATACCGATGCGCTTTGCAACGAAGTGGTCAGTATGCGTAAAAAAATGCATGATGCACACGTCAATCGCAGTGCGCTGTTTGATCTCAAACACGATGCTGGCGGCATGATTGATATTGAGTTTATAGTGCAGTATCTGGTGCTGAAACACGCACATCTGCATCCTCAGCTCACTGCCAACATCGGCAATATCGCGCTATTAAAACTTTGTGGAGAACTCGGATTGATTGATGCAGAACTAGCGCAACAAACCGCGATTGCCTATCGCCGCTTCCGCAAACTACAACACAACATCCGCCTGCACGGTGAAGACCGCGCCAGAGTAGAGGCAGATAGTGTAGCGAAAGAGTCTGATTTCACTAAGCGCTTATGGGCAAGTCTGTTCTCCAGGCAGGCATAGAGTCATCGACTGACGTAGACGACATCCCCCAAAATCACAAAGCCGGCCAAGTATATACTTGAGCCGGCTTTGTTATGCATGACAAGCAATGAACACGCTCACTCACGCGGATTGAATCTCATGGTCAAACCTGAGGTTTCACACTTTCCAGCCACTTCTTGATTCGTCCGGCATCTGCCAATCGGGAGTATTTCCCTTTGGAGTCCAGAAACACCATCACAATGGCACGCCCTTCTATCATTGCCTGCATTACCAGACATCGTCCCGCCTCGGCGATATAACCGGTTTTCTGCAAGCCAATTTCCCATGAAGGGTTTGCTACCAACTTATTGGAAGTACCGTATTCCAAAGGACGGCTACCTGCAGGTGCTACAACATATTTGGAATCTGTTGAATACTGACGAATGACAGGATGCTGATAGGCTGCATTGACTAAGCGAACAAGGTCTCTGGCGCTGGCACGGTTCTGACTGGATAAACCACTGGAATCAACATAGTGCGTTTCTGTCATGCCTAATTGTCTGGCCTTGGCATTCATTGCATTCACAAATGCGGGCAAACCACCTGGGTAATTACGACCCAATGCGGATGCAGCACGGTTTTCTGAACTCATCAACGCAATATGCAACATATCTGCACGAGAGAGCTTGGAACCGATTTTCAGACGTGAACCCGTTCCTTTTTCTTTATCGATGTCATCATTGGTGACTTCGATGGTTTCCTCCATGTCCTGCTGCGCCTCGACCACCACCAGACTGGTCATCAGTTTAGTGATAGATGCAATCGGCAAAGAGACATTCGAATTTTTCTCAAATAAAACTTTAGAACTAGTCTGATCTACAACATAGGCGACGTTGGATTTAAGATCCAGCGGATCCTGCGTATGCTGTAAGCCAGCAATATCTCCCATACTTTGCTTTTCCACAACATCATGGACAACTGCGACACGCTCGGTAATCACTTTGCGCTTGCCATGAACCAGTATGGATCGTTTGATCAGTTTGCTTGAAGATGCGTTAGCGGCAACTTTTTTATGGATGATATGTTTTTTTGCTGTGTGATGCTTATGTGCAGCAGATGCTGCCATTGCACCAGTTGCAGGCAACATCGCTGCAATAGAAATGATTAATGCTTGACGGGCAAATTTCACCATCAATGACTCCCTGAAAAATATGCCGAAAAAAATTTTATGCAGTGTAGCAAAATCAGATAATTCCGCAAAGTAATTAATAACTTAGCGCAATGTAGTGAAGTACTTACTGAATAACACTACTCTCAATTCCTTTCGGCAACAAGCACGAATCAATCAATATGCATGATTGATTCGTGCAGGATCAGGAATACATCATCAGAAGCTGAATTTATTCAACAAATTGAACAAATTCATCAACGCTTGCACGATCCGTCAGCAAGGTATTCTCGATTTTTGAGGTATCTGCATAACCAAGTGACATGCCGCAGACCAACATTTCGTTACCCGGCAAGGACAGCACTTCTGAGATCAATTGATGATATTGAGTAAATGCTGCCTGCGGACAAGTATCCAAACCCCGGGCGCGCGCAGCCAGCATGACATTTTGCAAAAACATGCCGTAATCGAGCCAGGAACCTTGTTCCATCACGCGATCAATAGTAAAGATCAAACCAACTGGCGCATCAAAAAATGCGTAATTACGACCATGTTGGGCATGCATGCCTTGTTTATTCTCACGCCCCAATCCCAGCAAGCTGTATAAATCCCAACCGACCTTACGACGACGCTCCAGATATGGTGCAATCCATTTCACTGGATAATAGTTGTATTCTTCCTGGTGCGATTTCGCTAGGTCTGCATCGTTGTGCGCAGTCAAAATGCAGTTTGATAATTGCTTTAACTTATCACCGGTTACAACATACACTTTCCACGGCTGCGTATTGCTACCAGATGGCGCACGTGCAGCCACTTCAAGCAATGCGCGGATATCCTCATGACCGACGGCAGTCGGTAAAAATGCCCGTATAGATCGGCGAGATGTAATGACTTGATCAACTAATTGTTGCGTATTGGAAATAATCATGATGAAGGACTTTGTATAGTTTGCAATAAAGCACGCATGTTGTCAGGGATAGGTGTTGGTCGGCGATGAACACGGTCAACATACACGTGCACAAAATGTCCCTGCGCCGATGCTGATGTCGCATCATTTTTGAAAATGCCAACTTCATACCGCACACTGGAGTTACCCAGTTTTGTTACGCTCACACCAGCTGTTACCATATCTGGGAAAGCCACTGAATCAAGATAATTGCATTGTGTTTCAATCACCAAGCCAATCACCGGACTGTTCTCTATATCGAGTACGCCGTGACTAATCAGAAACTGGTTCACGACAGTATCAAACCAGCTGTAATACACCACATTATTGACATGACCATAGGCGTCGTTGTCCATCCAGCGTGTACTGATATTCAAAAAATGGCGAAAATCACTTCTTTGTTTAGCTTCCAATCCCATTCTGTCTCCACTTTTACATATGTTTGATGAGTTTATCTTCCTGCCCTGAAAGTCTAGCATAAGCGCTTATGTTCATTCGCCGGTCATAATCCAGATGGATAATCCTTGCCAAGGAATTTATCTTTTTAACATTTACATTCCTTATGGCAACATTGATGGTATTCATTTGTATGTTGCAAAAAACAGATATTGCGCTGCAAAAAAATATTCTTGACTTCATCATTTTGATGAATAAAATATAAATTATTGCAATGCACAATAAATACTGCCCATGTTGTACATTGCAACTACCGCGAGCAAATAACTCAATTCCCTGTTTTGCGTTTCCCATTTTAAGGAGATTTTTATGTTTCCCGTACCTGAACAGTTTTCAGCAGCAACCAAAGCCAATTTTGATGCGCAGCTTGCATTGATCACGACTTTGACTGGCAAAGCGTTTGAAGGTGTAGAGAAGTTCGTAGAATTGAATCTGAATGCAGCCAAGGCATCCCTGGAAGAATCCACAGCAAATACCAAACAACTGCTGAACGCAAAAGATGCACAAGAGTTCTTTTCTCTGTCTTCTTCGCAAGCACAACCAACAGCGGAAAAAGTATTGGCATATAGCCGTCATCTGGCCAACATTGCATCCATTACACAAGCTGAATTTACACACGCGGCAGAAGTACAAATTGCAGAAACTAATCGTAAAGTTCTCGCATTGGTAGAAGAAATCTCTAAAAATGCACCCGCTGGTTCAGAACAGTTTGTGACATTCGTCAAAACTGCAGTGAATAACGCCAACAGCGGCTATGAAAATTTGAGTAAAACAACCAAGCAGGCAGTTGAAGCCTTGGAAGCGAATCTGAACAATACAGTAACGCAAATTTCTGAGGCAACAAGCAAGGCGGCTCCACGCGCTGCAGCTAAAAAATAAATATCGCGAAAAAAACACAAAAGCCCCGTCAGATATCTGACGGGGCTTTTTATATGATGCGGCTTAAAGTGGATTACTCACCCAAATATGCAGCCTGAACTTTAGGATCATCCAGCATATCTTTCGCGTTACCACTCATCGTGATAGCACCAGAATCCATCACATAGCCGCGATGCGCTGCCTGTAAAGCAAGTTTAGCATTTTGCTCAACCAGCAAAATCGTCACGCCCTGTGCCGATACATTACGTACCACTTCAAAAATTTTCTCAACCATAATCGGTGACAAACCCATTGAAGGCTCATCCAGCAACAAAAGGTTAGGATGACTCATCAATGCACGTGCCATCGCCAACATCTGCTGCTCACCACCCGACAAAGTTCCTGCCAACTGTGCAGAACGCTCTTTCAAGCGAGGAAATACCGCATACCACTTGTCGATATCAGCATTGATGCCTGCTTTATCGTTGCGCGTATAAGCCCCCATCATCAGATTTTCATGAATGGTCATCCGGGTAAATACGCCACGACCTTCAGGAACCATTGCCAGATGATTCGTGACTAATTCAAAGGAGTTACTTCCACGAATGGATTTACCCATGTAGAAAATATCACCTTCGACCTTGCAACTTGGCAGAGTACCGGTAATTGCCTTCAAGGTTGTGGTTTTACCGGCACCGTTTGCACCAATCAGAGTAATCAACTCACCTTTATTGACTTCGAGATCAATTCCTTTAACGGCTTTGATACCACCATAAGCAACTTTCAGGTTGCTGATCTTCAATACATTCTCAGCCATTAGTGACCTCCTCCCAAATACGCTTCAATTACTGCCGGATTTTTTTGAATCTCTGCTGGTAAACCTTCTGCAATCGGCTTACCGTAATCCAACACGGTGAGTCTGTCGCATAAGCCCATCATTAATTTCACATCATGCTCAATCAGCAAAATCGTTTTACCTTCGGCCTTGATTTTGACCAGTAATTCACGTAATGCCAGTTTTTCAGTGGCATTCATACCGGCAGCAGGTTCGTCCAATGCCAACAGTTTCGGATCTGTTGCAAGCGCACGGGCAATCTCAAGTCGACGCTGATCGCCATAGGACAGAAATTTCGACGTACGATCCGCAAATTGTCCTATGCCAACAAAATCAAGCAGTTCTTGCGCACGGCGACGGATATCAGCTTCCTCTTTACGCGCAGCAGCATGGCGAAACACAGCGCCAAATACACCTTGATGTGTGCGGATATGACGGCCAACCATGACGTTTTCTAGCGCCGTCATTTCACCGAACAAACGAATGTTCTGAAAGGTTCTGGCAATTCCCGCCTTTGCCACTTCGTGAGGTGCCGAAGGGGAATAAGGCTTGCCATCAAGTTCAAATGTACCTGTATCAGGTTGATATAAACCGGTAATAACATTAAAAAATGTCGTTTTCCCTGCACCGTTGGGACCAATCAGGCCATAAATCTGGCCTTTCTTGATATTAATCCCAACATTCGAGAGTGCCTGCAAACCGCCGAAGCGTTTATTGGCACCTTCAATTTTCAAAATAGTCTGTTGAGTCATCTTGATCTTCCTTAAGCTGGCGCGTCATTCGTTTTGGTGATTCTGTCTTCATGCTTTGGTGCTGGCCACAAGCCAGCAGGGCGATTAAGCATAATGACAACCATAGTGAAACCGTACAGCAACTGACGCAGAACCTCTGCTTCAATCCAGACCTTACCAAAAATCAGATTCTGGACTGGCTCAACAATGTGACGCAACACTTCTGGCAATGCCGCCAGCAAAATTGCCCCCAGAATAACCCCTGGAATGTGCCCGATTCCGCCCAGCACTACCATAGCCAGGATAACAATCGACTCCATTAGTGAGAACGACTCTGGAGAAACAAACCCCTGGAAAGAAGCAAACATCGCACCCGAAACGCCACCAAAAGAGGCGCCCATTGAGAATGCCAACAATTTCACGTTACGTGTATTAATACCCATCGCTTTAGCAGCAATTTCATCTTCACGAATCGCTACCCATGCACGACCAAGACGGGAATGCTGTAAGCGAACAGAGACAATCACAATCGCAATGCACAACGTCAGGAACAAGAAGTAATACGCATTCACGGATGGCATACTGATACCAGCAAACTTCACAGTTGCGTTGGAACCTGCCTCACCCGCTAAGGAAACACCGAATACGCGGATAGGATCAATCATATTGATCCCTTGTGGACCGTTCGTGAAATTGATTGGGGAGTTCATGTTATTCATGAAAATACGAATAATTTCACCGAAGCCCAATGTCACGATTGCCAGGTAATCACCACGCAATTTCAGTGTCGGTGCGCCGAGCAACGCACCAAACAACCCTGCGATCGCTGCGGCAAACGGAACAATGACCCACACCGATAAATGAATACCATCTTTTGCAATTTCAGGACCGCATACCGCCATTAAAAAGTCGCCCACAACTGGGTAGTTATTGACGAACGACTCCAAAATAACAGCAAATTGCTGTGACCCAAAAATAGCCGCAAGATAGGCACCGACCGCATAAAAGGCGATATATCCCAGATCCAGCAGACCGGCAAAACCCACAACAATATTCAAGCCCAGCGCGAGCATGATGTAAAGCAGAGCAAAATCAATAATCCTGACCCAGGAATTACCAAAATTGGAAGCTAAGAATGGGAATAACACCAGAACCAGGCCAAGTACGGCAAAGCTCGCATACGCTTTGGCCGGATTAGCTTTTGTATCAAACATAGTCGACATTGATCTTCTCCTTAAGCACGATCAGCAACACGCTCACCCATGATGCCGGATGGACGCAATGTCAGCACAATAATCAAAACAACGAAGGCAAAAATATCTTGGTAATGACTTCCGAGGATACCGCCAGTTAGATCGCCGATATAACCTGCGCCCAAACTTTCGATCAGGCCCAGAATAATACCGCCCACCATCGCACCGTAAATATTGCCGATACCACCAAGAACAGCTGCTGAAAAGGCCTTCAAACCTGGAACAAAGCCCATGGCAAACTGTGCTGAAGAATAATTTGCAGCCCACATCACACCAGCGATCGCAGCTAACGCAGCACCAATCGCAAAAGTTGCGACGATTACTTTATTGGAGTCAACCCCCATCAGGCCTGCGACTCTTGGATTCTCTGCCGTTGCACGCATGGCTCGGCCCATTTTTGTTTTCTCAACCAGCAGCACTAAACTGACCATCGCAATAGTTGCCAATGCCAGCAACAATATTTGCGTCTGAGAAATAACTGCACCACCAATCTGCACGGGAGCAGAAGGCATCACGGCAGGGAAAGGAATCGGACTACGACCCCATATCATCATAGCAAATGTCTGTACCAGAATAGAGACACCGATCGCTGTAATCAACGGAGCGAGTCGTGGAGCATTACGCAAACGACGGTAAGCAACGCGTTCAATCAGCACATTGACAACGATACAAACCGGAATAGCACCCAGAATAGCGATAATCAATTGAACGATACCTGGCAGGTCAGGAGCGACGACGCCGAGTAATTTCAGTATGCTGAGGCCAGCCATCGCCCCCACCATCAAGACATCGCCGTGAGCGAAGTTAATCAGATTCAGCACACCATAGACCATGGTGTACCCCAAAGCGACCAGTGCGTACATGCTGCCAAGTACCAGGCCATTAATAATTTGTTGGATAAAGGTATCCATATTTTGCATCTCTCTTTATGAACGAATCGAAATTTTTACTACTTTAAAACGGCATATACTCGTTGAGTACATCCGCATCACTCAGCAAAAATCATTCCTGATAACAAAAGCGGCACCCAGAGGTAGGGTGCCGCTCGAGTTCAAACGCCTGCTATCCGAAAAGACGCGTCATCATATTGGGAGCAACGATAGCGTGATCGAAACACATGATAGAACTCTCCTCTGCAACTTTTGGTAAAAGCTTTTGTAATAGTTAAAATTATTAAGTACTTCGGCAAAGTGGGCGGGATTATACATAGTTTGTATTTAAATCAGTGGTATAAAAACCACCTCAAACTACGTATTTTCCACAATATTTTTTGACCGAAATACCGCTTTTGTTATCCGAACGAATGCCGGATTCAATTGTGCGACAATCTTAAACACGATATAGCAAAATAAAATATCGAAAACAGCAGGAAAGACAATTTTTTAATCTAACTTACGTCAGACTTATTGCAGCAATAAAAGAACGATTTATATCAATTCAAGCCTTTTGGCATAGGAAATGTTACATTTTCTTCCGCACCATCCATGATTTTGACGCTACGCGCACCCATTTCCTGCAACGCAGAGATGACATTCTGCACCAATATCTCCGGTGCAGATGCACCAGCAGTGACTCCTATGCGCCGGGCACTTGCAACCCAATCGGGATTGATTTGCGAAGCATTATCAACCATGTAAGCCGCGGCACCGATTTTTTTTGCCACTTCACGCAAGCGATTCGAGTTGGAACTGTTAGGACTACCCACCACCAGCACCACATCCACTTGTGGCGCCATGAATTTAACCGCCTGCTGACGATTAGTTGTTGCGTAGCAAATATCGCCTTTTTTAGGTTCACTGATATCAGGAAAACGTACTTTTAATGCAGAGATAATTTCTGCTGTATCATCCACAGATAAAGTTGTCTGGGAAACATAGGCAAGTAAATCGGGATTTTTCACTTGCAATCCAGCAACGTCGTCAATAGTTTCAACCAGATACATACCGCCATCTGACTGACCCATCGTCCCCTCCACCTCTGGGTGACCATGATGTCCAATCATGATGATCTCACGTCCTTCGCGGTGCATCTTTGCGACTTCTATGTGTACTTTAGTCACTAAGGGGCAAGTTGCATCAAAAATTTTCAGATTGCGCTGCTCTGCCTCCTGACGGACTGATTGAGCCACACCATGCGCAGAAAAAATGACAGTATTCCCAGAAGGAACATCTTCCAGATTTTCGATAAAAATAGCGCCCTTATTTTTTAAATCATTGACGACATAAGCATTGTGAACAATTTCGTGACGAACATAAATCGGTGCACCAAACTGCTTTAATGCCCGTTCAACAATTTCTATTGCTCTGTCAACACCAGCACAAAATCCCCTTGGTTGTGCCAGAAAGATTTCTTTTTCCATATTCACAGCTTATAAAATCCCGATAATTTTTGTTTCAAAAATAAGCACCTGTCCTGCCAAAGGATGATTGAAATCAAATAATCCTCCCTCATTGTCCATTGCACGCAAAATACCTGCAAAGCGCCCACCTGAGGGTGCTGCGAACTCAACCAGATCACCTATAACATATTGCTCACCAAATGCAGAATTCTCTTTCAGAGTCTGGATGGAAACTCGCTGTACGAGTTCTGGATTACGCGGACCAAACGCCTTTTCTGGAGCCAGCTCCTGCTTAACATGGGATCCCTCTTCCAATCCCATTAAAGAAGCTTCCAGTTCGGGTGCCAGTTGCCCGGTGCCCATTTGTAAAGTGGCGGGGCTCTCATTAAACGTACTGATGATGTCTTCTCCTGCAAGAGTAGAGAGACGATAATGCAAAGTAAGATAAGCGTCGGCTGTAACGACAGGTGTGGCAGAAGTTGACATAATTTCAGGCTTGAACAAATAAGCTAGTATTGTAAGTTGTATGTGGACTTTTGTTAGCGACTCCTCATACTATTTCTGTCAATGAGAGAGGTTTTATGGCAATTAACGATTGGCCTGAAGATCAAAGGCCAAGGGAAAGACTGATTAAATTTGGTGCAAATGCTCTTTCAGATGCCGAGTTACTTGCGGTATTTTTGCGCACTGGTGTTGCTGGAAAAAGTGCGGTCGACCTGGGAAGGGACATGATCACGGAATTCGGCTCACTGTCCAAACTTTTTTCGGCAAGCGTCACTGAGTTTTCTGCAATGCACGGGCTTGGCACAGCAAAATTTGCACAATTACAAGCGGTGCTTGAATTGGCCAAAAGAGCTATTTCAGAAGAGCTGCAAAATAGTTCTTCATTATCGTCACCACAAGCCGTCAAAAATTACCTGCAGTTACTCATAGGACACAAGTCATATGAGTCATTTGCTGTTTTATATCTTGATGTTAAAAACCGATTAATCAGCTCCCAGGAATTATTTCGTGGAACGTTGGATCACGCCAGCGTCTATCCAAGAGAAGTGCTTAAAAGCGCGCTTCAACATAATGCAGCCTCGATTATTCTGGCACACAACCATCCATCGGGATCATCCGAACCTAGCAGCGCAGACATACAACTGACCAAAACATTGAAACAGGCGTTAGCGTTGATTGATATTCGTGTGCTTGATCATTTTATTATTGCAAACCCGCATGTTTACTCGTTTGCGGAGCATGGCATGATCTAAAAAATCAAATTGTTAAATTTAACAAAATAAAAAGACACAATTGTTTTTCACAAGTCATTGATATTTCACGATTTTTTGTATACACTCTTATTTTTTCCAATTTCGGAAACTATTAAGGAGTTAATCATGGCACGTGTCTGCCAAGTGACTGGGAAAGGGCCAATGGTTGGCAACAACGTTTCCCACGCTAATAACAAAACAAAACGTCGCTTTTTGCCTAACCTGCAAAACCGTCGCTTTTTCGTAGAATCAGAAAACCGTTGGGTTTCTCTGCGTTTGTCTAACGCTGGTCTGCGCGTCATTGACAAAGTCGGCATCGATGCCGTTTTGGCTGACCTGCGCGCTCGCGGCGAAAAAGTTTAAGCTAAACTATTGTTAGGAAAATATCATGGCTAAATCTGGTCGCGACAAAATCAAGCTGGAATCCACTGCCGGCACTGGTCACTTCTACACAACCTCCAAAAACAAGCGCACTATGCCTGAAAAAATGGAGATCATGAAGTTTGATCCTAAAGCACGTAAGCACGTTATCTACAAAGAAACCAAAATTAAATAATTTTGATTTTTTGTCAAAAAGCTCTGCATTTATCGCAGAGCTTTTTTTTCGCCCATTACTTTGCCAATTAACTTTCCTGCTCATGCAAAGGCAAACGACAGCATCCAATTACTTAACTTAACAATACAACGAAACCAGAGCAGCGCTAGAACACAGGCACTCGGCTATCAACATCGTCCTGCAACCTAACGATGCATGTCAGCTGATATTAAGATAAATATAAAAAATGGCGCATATAGCGCCATTTTTTACTGCGAATATTACGTATCACGAGTAAGTACGCAAGCGAAGGGAAAAATCATGTAAAGTCTGAATCCCTGAAGCCTCTGCACGGGTACACCAATCCTGTAACTGATGAACGAGTTGCTCACGACTTACGGTAGAGCGCTCCCAGATCAAGCCTAATTCAACACGCATGTCATGCATGGTTTTCAGTGCGGCGCTGTGTGCAAGCACTTCTGATAACTGCTGCTGTTGAGGAGCTTCCAGCTTGGTTGGCTCGCGCTGCAACAGCTTTCTTGCCGATTTCAGTTTGTCTGCTTCGAATTGTGCTTTTTGCTTCAGAAGCACAACTTCATCACGCCAGGTAAGACGCAAGGACTTTGCATACTTGGCCATCACGTCATAGCGATTCGTAATAACAGCCTGCAAAGTTTCCATATCAATTACCGCCTTCACATGGGCAAATTTTGGCTCTGGCGCGACTTTCTTTACTTTTGCCAGCCCAACAATTTCCATACAGCGAATATATAACCAACCAATATCGAATTCATACCACTTCGAAGACAATTTAGCTGATGTACCAAACGTGTGGTGGTTGTTATGCAGCTCTTCACCACCAATCAAAATCCCAATAGGAAAGATGTTCGTCGATGCATCAACGCAATCATAATTACGATATCCCCAATAGTGACCAATGCCGTTAATGATGCCGGCTGCTGTCACAGGAATCCACATCATCTGCACGGCCCATACAGTCACACCAATGACACCAAACAGCAAGACGTCAACGATCAACATTAATGCAATCCCCTGCCAGCTGAAACGTGTATACAAATTGCGCTCAATCCAGTCGTCAGGAGTGCCGTGACCATACTTTTGCATGGTTTCAAGGTTTTTGCACTCTGCCCGATATAGCTCAGCACCTTGAGTCAATACTTTTTTAATACCGCGAGTCACGGGACTATGTGGATCTTCTTCCGTTTCACATTTGGCATGGTGCTTGCGATGGATCGCAGCCCACTCTTTGGTTACCTGACCTGTCGTCAGCCAAAGCCAGAAACGAAAAAAATGACTTGGAATTGCATGTAATTCCAGAGCGCGATGCGCCTGACAACGGTGCAGGAAAATAGTTACGCTGGCGATCGTAATGTGCGTGACAACCATTGTAAAAATAAATACCTGCCACCCAGTGGCGCGAGTAATACCATTAGATAAAAAATCTACTACCGTTTCTATAAAAGTGTTCAAAATGACATGTACTCCGTTGTTATTGACGGTATCTCACCAGATATCGTCTTGAAATAGCTACTGATATTTTTTGGCATTGTACGCTGTTTTAGTATCAGAAATTTGATTCCGGCATCACGCATCTGGTTTTTTCTCTGACTCTGGAGTCACTTGGTGAAGCAAAGTCACCACGCGTTGTGCATACGGCAAATTAATTTCGTGCTCCTGCAGGACCTGCCATAGCGCACGGTTCACAGCAGACAATACATTCGTTTTCCCATTTTCTGGGTCGACAATCCAAAATCCGACACGCAACTCCAAACCATCTGCACCAAATTTCATTAAAAAAGCGGAAGGTGCAGGAGTTGTTGCAACCCTTTCAACCGTCGCCACTGTTGCAGCTAACAGCGGCAACAAATGCTCGATGTCTGTTTGATAGCCAACCGTGAGATCGGTAGACATAGCAACGGTGCGGTCTGTTAATGAGTAATTTTGTACTGGTGAAGAAACCAGCATTTCGTTCGGAATCACAGACTCTCCGCCATCAAGCCCCTGCAACACCGTATAGCGAGTATTAATTTGCGTAACGCGTCCATTAAATTTATCGACAGAAATCATATCTCCGATGGACATGCTGCGATCAAGCAAAATAATGAATCCCGAGACATAACTGCTGGTGATTTTTTGCAAGCCAAAACCAAGACCAACCCCCAGAGCACCGCCAAATACAGACAAAACAGTCAGATCGATACCAACGATACTCAGGCTAATCAGTATTGCGAGCAATATCAGCAATGCCCTGCCAACACGGGATAACACAACTTTTAATGAAGAATGCATATTCGGCAACAACATCAGGCGCGCTTCTAATGCGGCACTCGCCCACATTGCCACGACCAGCGTCACAATGACCGATACAGTTGCTTGCAAGATAATCGATAATGAAACTTTATTTCGCCCTATTGGCAATACCGTCTCATCAAGGACACTAAACAGTTCCTGCCAAAGTCCGGTAAAGTGAAGAACAACACCTAACCAGACCAATCCTGCAAACAGTTTTTCAAAAATAGCGAGGAAGTTGCCGATGACACCATCCCGTGCAAACGTTTGTCTGACAATATAAAAACCAAATCGTATCAACGCCAAAGAACCGGTAATAGGAAAAAGCAGCGTCAGTAAATGCGTATGCTGCCATTTCCCTAAAATCGCTTTGGCGATCACCAAAAACAGTAATGCCAGCGATGGCGTCAATACTCGATAAAAGCTCTCTACGCCAAGTTTGATGACGCCTCGGTCAGATTGATCACGAGCAAACATGCTACGCAACAAACGCGCGACATACCAGGCCAGGCCAAAGCAAATAAGCACGGTGCCGATCTGCCACAAAAAGCTGGGCTCGCGCAAATCGTCGGACAAATCAGAAAATAGGCTGGCGAGTAAGGGAGTACTCATATGCAAGGCTTCAAATGTCGGGATATCTGCTCTATGCCATTCACATAGAGCAGATGAATGAATTTATTTTTGACGTTCCAGAATGGCCGCAAAAAATCCATCTGTGTGGTGAATATGTGGGTATAACTTGAGGTAATCCCCCATTTCAAGTGGAATTTTTTGTTCCGCCAGCACCTGAGAAACAGGAATCAATGCGAAGTCAGGATGTTCTGCCAGAAATGCCTGTACGATGCCTTCATTTTCCTCATCCAGAATACTGCATGTCGCATAAACCAGTCGGCCACCGGCCTTCACCATCCGGGATGCACTGGCAAGAATAGATGCTTGTTTGACATTCAACTCAGCAACACCCTCTGGTGTCTGGCGCCATTTCACATCGGGATTTCTACGCAAAGTTCCTAATCCGCTGCAAGGAGCATCGACTAAAACGCGATCCAGTTTTGCCGCAAGACGTTTAATTTTCGCATCTTTCTCATGAGCAATAACGACCGGATGGACGTTCGACAAACCGCTTCTGGCAAGACGCGGCTTTAATTTTGCCAGACGTTTTTCAGAAATATCAAAGGCATACAAACGTCCCGTATTTCTCATCAGCGCGCCAAGCGCCAAGGTTTTACCGCCGGCACCAGCGCAAAAATCTGCCACCATCTCACCACGACGTGCGCCGACCAGTTGAGCCAAAAGCTGACTACCCTCATCTTGTACCTCAATGGTGCCATCTTTAAACAACGGTAAATTCTGAATTGAAGGCTTTTTAATCACTCGCAAACCCGTCGTAGAATACGGTGTCGGCTCAGCCAGGATAGGTGCTTGCGCCAATACAGCAATTACCTCATCACGCTGACCTTTAATCGAATTCACTCGCAAATCCAGAGGAGCGGGTGTATTCAAGGATTCCGCTAACTGTAATGCCTGAGCCTCACCGAAACTGGCGTATAGTTTTTCCCATAACCATGCTGGCACGTTGGCCTTCATGAGCACAGGCAAATGTGAGCGATCAATTTCCATAACGCGTTGCAACCAAGCTGTTTCGTCTTCAGTCAGACCACCAAGAGCATCGATGCCAGCAGCATCAGCTAAGCCTAACAAAGTCAAACGACGCATAGAAGAGCCGGAACCGGACTCGGCAAAACTGGTATAGACAGATTTATTTCTCAACAAACCGTAAATACTTTCGGCAATCACACCACGTTCGCGCGATCCAAGTCGTGGATGCTCACGAAAATAACGGGACAAAGTACCATCTGCAGGGCCTGTAAAACGTAAAATCTCACGCAAGACTTCTTCCGTGTGACCAATGATGGCTGGGGGTAATCTCATACTACTTCCTTCAGAATTCTATATTGACCAGAAATTGGTCTGATTTATTGGCTGATGCGTACACGTTGATCAACAATACTCAACTTACCTTCAATAAACTGGCGCACCGCCCAAGGATAAATAATGTGTTCCTGTAGCAGAACGCGCTTTGCAAGGGACTCTTCAGTGTCGTCGTCATGCACTGGTACTGTTGCCTGAGCAACTATGGGGCCGTGATCCAGTTCTGCTGTCACAAAATGCACAGTGACGCCATGTACTTTCACGCCAGCATCCAATGCCTGCTGGTGCGTATTTAAACCAACAAAACTTGGCAACAAAGATGGATGGATATTCAACATACGACCAGCATAATGATCAACAAAGCCAGAAGTCAGGATACGCATAAAACCAGCTAAGACCACTAAATCAGGCGCAAATTCATCAATCTTTGATTGCAATGCAGTGTCAAATGCATCACGGCTGGAAAATTCCTTGCTGACAACAACAGCGGTTGGAATACCTTTGCTGGCGGCATACTGCAAACCCGTTGCATCAGTCCGATTACTAATAACGGCAGCAATATTGACTGGCCATTTCTGTGCAAGCGATGCGTCAATAATCGCCTGCATGTTGCTGCCACGGCCGGAAATGAGGATAACAATCTTTTTCATGGCGGCATTGTACCGCTGTCGGAGGGTAAGCCCCAAATAAAAATGCCGGCAAGTGCTGACCGGCATTCTGTCGAATCAGTCAGTAGAGTGTTACTCAAAGGAGTAAAACACCCTGAAAGCAACTTTTCTCTCTGCCCAGTATTCGGCTGCATCGCGAAACACGTCAAGCAATGTTTCTCTGGCTTCTTTATCAAATTTTGGTGTGTTGGGTAACTGCTCTAATACGACAACAAAGCCAGCCTGAGGGCCGGCATTATGAATCATATCTGTCAGACAATCAAAAAGCGCATCAAAATTCTTCCCAAAATGTTTTGGAAAACCAAACGATGCCGCGATTTTCCCCAATACTTGCTGCTTGGTTATCGCATCAAGGCAATAAGCATACAAAAAATGCTGTCCAAGCATAGCAGCTTCTGCCTGCAAATCCAGAACCTGAAACGCACGAATGGACTGCACGACATTAGGTGCCACTGTGGTCAACAAACTCATCTCCCCCTCTGGTCGCGAAAGCATCATTGTTCTTTGATACGTCTGAAAGACTGATAATGATCGCCAGTGTAATAATATTCACCCGAACTGGCTGGATTACCACCAGCAATAATACGACGGGCACCACGATTTTTAGCCCGCGGAGTCTCTACCGTATATTCATGGTAGTAACCACGCTTCTGTTTTGGCAAACGTGCTTCGTAATTACCAAAGACAACACCGTCTTTTTCATACCGGAAAGGCCCACCTTGTTTAATCAATACCAAAGTAGTTTGTGCTTCCCGGGGTAGATCTGCTAGATAGACAAATTGCGCGTCATTATTGTCTTTAGCGGAAACGATGGCTGCGAATAAGCCAAGCGCCAGAAATACCAGCCATTTTTTAAAAAATGTTGGATTGATCATGTCATTAAGACCACACAGAGAGATGCCCAAAGCGTAGAGTACCGTTTTGTCGCTATGGAATCAACTATCATTGCTTATAAAGCAATGATAGTTGATTGGTATTACGCAGCCTGTGGCATGAAAAAATTCAGCACATCCGATTGCCTGGCCCTGGTATCAGCACGTCCTAAAGCAATCAATTCTCTAGTGTAGCTAGCCTCAAACAGCAAGTAGGATGCCAGCGCCGAACCACGCGCCTCTGTTGCGCCTATACCACCCAGCATCGTCCTGACAGGTAGGGGTAAGCTGTGAATGTGACGGCTGGCAATATCATCCAGACGTAACGAAGGTGCGATCACTAATAGATCAATTGGACGCAAAGGTGTTTTTTCCAACAATTCCGACGGCAGCATTGATAAGGTTTTATTAATCCGCATCAATCTTTCGATATCTACCGCAAGGCTATCTAAGAAAATACTCGACAAAGCATGACCTGCAATCTGCGCCAGACTCGGATAACGAGACTCACTTGTATGCGTTGGTGAGGGTTCGGTAAGGCGTCCAGCACCGACAATCAGTACTCGTTTCGCCCCCAGGTGTATCGCCGGAGAAATCGGTGCCAGCTGCCTCATGGAACCATCGCCGCAATATTCCATATTGCCCCCCCAATTTAACGCTACCGCAGGGAAAATAAAGGGGATGGCAGATGACGCCAGCAAATGCTGCACACTGATGAAATCACGTTGCGCGAGACGCTGACTTCTCACCCATGGTTCAATATCAGCCAATGTCTGATAAAAAGTCAGATGTTGTCCCAGGGAATAAGACGATGCAGTCACGGCAAGAGCCTGCAAACTACCATTCATCAATGCTGCATCCAGCTGGGGCAGATCCAGCATACGGCTTAATAACGCCTCCAGGGGAGAGTTATCCAGCAATGAATTGGGGGGTGATTTACGCCATTTGTTTAACAACCACCCAAAAGACCATAACGACAACCAGCGCGCGCCGCTACGTATGACGCCAAGTGAATCTGAACGATAGACTTGCGCGGCCTCAAAGTTTTCCCAAATTTGCAGCATGTCGCCGACAGCGTTCTGAAAATGATCCGCGCCACAAGCAAGCGCGGTAGCATTAATCGCACCTGCCGAAGTACCACAAATAATGCCAAATGGATTCGCTGAAGTATCCCAACCCGCTTCTTGCAAAATCATGGAAATTTCGCTCAACACCCCAACCTGATACGCGGCTCGCGCACCACCGCCAGTCAAAATCAGACCAGTTGCAGAATTGTTGTTCATTCGTGTCCGAAAAAAAGGGCAAATTGATATTTGCCCTAGTGTATTGGTTCAACTATCACTTGTCATGCTGCACAGCATCGTAATGCAGCAATCACAAGGAGAATTATTTCGGCTGCATACGGATTGCGCCATCCAAACGAATAGTTTCGCCGTTCAGCATGACATTTTCGATGATCGATTGCGCCAGCTGCGCGTATTCTGCTGGCTTACCAAGACGTGGTGGAAACGGTACCATTTTACCCAAGGCATCCTGCACTTCTTGCGGCATACCGAGCAACATTGGTGTTTCGAAAATACCTGGAGCAATCGTCATCACCCGGATGCCGCTACGTGACAAGTCACGTGCCATTGGCAAGGTCAGACCGACTACTGCTGCTTTCGATGCGCCATATGCTGCCTGACCAATCTGACCATCATAAGCCGCAACTGATGCCGTATTGATGATCACGCCACGCTCGCCTTGCTCTGTCGCGTCTGTTTTACCCATCGCATCCGCGGCGAGGCGGCACATATTGAATGTACCGATCAGGTTAATATTGACCACGCGCTGAAATACGTCTAATGGATGTGGGCCATCTTTACCAACGGTTTTAATCGCAGGGGCTACACCGGCACAATTGACCAGACCACGCAAAGTACCCATCGCAGTTGCAGCCGCGACCACAGCAAGGCCATCCGCTTCCGATGTCACATCACATTTCAAAAACTTGCCACCCAATTCTGCAGCCAGCTTCTCGCCCGCCTCTACCTGCACATCCGCGAGAACGACCTTGCCACCTTGAGCAACGATCATTCTTGCGGTAGCAGCGCCAAGACCGGAGGCACCACCTGTGATAATAAATACATTGTTCTGGATTTGCATTTTCTGTTTCTTTCAGTTGGAATGGAAAATTAAGTCTGAAGCTCGATCAATTTACTAGCGACACCAATGATAAACATGTCAACGACGTTTGCCTGATATGAATCACAAATTTTACTGATATGTGACGTTTACGTAAACGTCACATTTTAGCGCTCTCATCATTTTTCTGGCAAGTATCTTGCATTGCAGAATACCGCAGCTTCAATTTCACGCAGATCAACGCTTCGTCCTAGCAACTTACAAAGACACTTTACTTGCAAAACCTGACACAAAATTGTCCTGACAAAGCAATACAAGCTTCCTGTTTTTTGGGAAATTTCGATTGAAAGTGATGTTCGTTTCGCCCGCGGACAAGATATGCCCCGGAACCTTGACTACTACATGGCTACCCAGGCAGTCGGTGCTTGCACGGAATGCCTGGGACTCCTGCAACAAGAGCCATAAAGCAACTGCAGCAGTTTTGCACAAGCCCTGACTTGATTACAAACCCATTTATTGCACTTGGATGGCAGTGATTGGCGATATTACTGTGCGAGGCAGCAAGACCCCTGCTGTAGGAGCAGACATGTTAAGTGCATGAGTGCGGCTATTCCCAATCAAAGGTCCATTGGCGGGTAACAATGGCACGAGTAATAAAGCAACGATATTAATAATTTTAATCAATGGGTTAATCGCCGGTCCCGCGGTATCTTTGTATGGGTCGCCCACCGTGTCACCAGTCACAGCCGCTTTATGCGCATCCGACCCCTTGCCGCCGTAATGACCATCTTCTATATATTTTTTGGCATTGTCCCAAGCTCCGCCACCGGTAGTCATTGAAATGGCGACAAACAAACCTGTCACAATCGTTCCCATCAATAGCCCGCCCAAAGCAGCGGGGCCTAGCAATAGCCCGACCAGAACAGGCACAATGACGGGTAATAACGAGGGCAAGATCATTTCCTTGATGGCGGAGGTGGTCAGCATATCAACTGCTTTGTCATACTCTGGCTTACCACTGCCATCCATAATGCCTTTGATATCCCGGAACTGGCGACGAACTTCGACCACGACCGCGCCTGCGGCTCGCCCTACGGCCTCCATTGCCATCGCACCGAATAAATAAGGAATGAGTCCACCAATAAATAAACCGACGATCACTTGGGGATTAGATAAATCAAATGAGGTACTTTTCCCTGCGGTGTCCAGCGCGTGGGTATAGTCAGCGAACAAGACCAGCGCGGCAAGGCCAGCTGAACCAATCGCATATCCTTTGGTGACGGCTTTGGTAGTATTGCCGACGGCATCAAGCGGATCGGTGATGGCACGTACAGAAGGTGGCATCTCTGCCATCTCAGCGATACCGCCAGCGTTATCTGTAATGGGGCCATACGCATCCAGAGCTACCACAATGCCCGCCATTGATAGCATGGATGTTGCAGCAATCGCAATGCCGTACAAACCAGCTAAGGCATACGACGAAAGAATGGCAGCACATACTGCGAGCACCGGCCAGGCAGTTGATTTCATCGACACGCCTAATCCGGCAATGATATTGGTACCGTGACCGGTAGTTGATGCCTCGGCGACGTGTCGTACGGGTTTAAAATCTGTGCCGGTATAGTATTCGGTGATGTACACCATGAGTCCGGTAAGAACAATCCCAACCAGAGCAGAACCAGCCATCTGGTAACGCATGGCATCGTCACGCCATACCAGCCAGGTAACAATAAGAAATCCAATAAACGATAAACCAGCAGTCCACCATAAACCGGTGTAAAGAGCAGACATGATTTTTTTACCGGGTATCGCTTTGACCATCGAGCATCCAACGATGGATGCCAGAATAGATACCGCACCAAGTAACAGCGGATACACGATCGCTTCTGTCACGGCATTAGTCATCAATAATGCCCCGAGCAGCATCGTCGCGATCAGCGTCACGACATAGGTTTCAAACAGATCGGCAGCCATGCCAGCACAATCACCCACATTGTCACCGACATTGTCCGCAATCACTGCCGGATTACGCGGATCGTCTTCGGGAATACCTGCTTCAACTTTCCCGACCAGATCAGCACCTACGTCGGCACCTTTAGTAAAAATACCGCCACCCAAACGGGCAAAAATCGAAATCAGCGAAGCGCCGAATGCCAAGCCAATCAGAGGTTTGATGACATCATGCTGATTCAACGTATAGCCCAGTCCATGAGGTGCCGAAACAGTCAGTATCCAGTAAAAAATGCTGACGCCAAGTAACCCCAGCCCCACTACCAGCATACCGGTAATAGCACCACCACGGAACGCAACATTCAGCGCTTCGTTCATGCCCAGCGTTGCGGCTTGCGCCGTACGTACATTGGCACGGACAGAAACATTCATCCCTATAAAACCACAGGCACCAGACAGCACCGCTCCAATCAGAAAACCACTTGCAGTAATCATCCCTAATCCAGGAACCGCAGCAATCGCCACAAACAACACCACCCCTACCATGGCGATGGTCCGGTACTGCCTTGCGAGATAGGCTGCAGCGCCCTGCTGTATGGCCGCTGCGATTTCCTGCATGCGCGCGTTACCAGCGTCCTGCTTCAGAATCCATTGACGCGAGATCAGTCCATATACGACGGCGATGATGCCGCAAGCGATAACAAACCAGAGACTTGTTGCCATGATGACTCCTCCAATGGTGATGGAATTGCCTCTCATCACAGACTGATAACAACGCCGTTGCATGATGAAACGACATCTCAGAATCGGAAAAGCATTTCCTTAGGGAATGCAGGCTCAGATCTGCCGGCAATCAGATAACGACAAAGTAAAGCAAGAACACGTATTCATCACGCGCGATAAAAACCATTATGTTCTATCACCACACGCGATGAAGCCAACGTACTGACACCTTATCCGTTGCCCTTATTGGAGAAAATATGGTCAGAGCTGACCAAAAGAAAAGCGGACAATGTTGTCCGCTTTTTATTTTACTATTCGCTCAGCGCTGTGAATGCTGCGTCGCGTATTGCTTCCACTGCACCGACACCAGCAATTTTGCGGTATTTTGGCGCACCTGGCTGACCAGATTTTGCCCAGTCGCCGTAATATCCGACCAGTACTTCTGTTTGTTCGTGATAAACAGACAGGCGTTTTTTCACGGTTTCTTCCTTGTCATCGGGACGCTGCACCAGTTCTTCGCCAGTAACGTCATCTTTACCTTCCACTTTCGGTGGATTGTATTTGACGTGATATGTACGACCTGAACTGGTATGCACACGACGACCACTCATACGATCAATGATCACTTCATCAGCCACATCAATTTCAAGCACATAGTCAATCGCAACACCAGCTTCCTTCATCGCATCCGCTTGTGGAATCGTCCGTGGAAAACCATCGAACAGATAACCGTTGGCGCAGTCATCTTGTTTCAGTCTGTCTTTGACCAGACCAATGATGATGTCATCAGAAACCAGTCCACCGGCATCCATCACTTTTTTAGCTTCCAAACCTAATGCTGTACCTGCTGCAATGGCAGCACGCAACATATCACCAGTCGAAATCTGTGGAATATTGAATTTTTCCTTGATGTAATTCGCTTGAGTACCTTTGCCGGCACCCGGCGCTCCCAACAAAATAAGACGCATTTTATTTCCTAAGACGAGTTTGAATAATGAATTTTTTTACATGCTCTCGCCAGCGACAAAGAAAGCTGAACATTGGAGTTGACTGAGATACATGCTGAATTTTTTTCGTTTTATTTTTGTGACTACAATTTGCTTTTCTTCTTTTTGTAGTAATAACACAGTTTCTTTTCACGAAACTTACCACAATTTTTTATATTCTTGATGCTTTACCACTGATGAGATTGACGCAAAAAAAGAAATTTACTGATTTTCAGCAAAAAATCGACGGACTCTCTGTAAGTCTTCCAGTGTATCCACGCCAGGCGCCGGACTCGACGCTGTCACATGCACCGCAATTGCGTAGCCGTGCCAAAGTACACGTAGCTGCTCCAGAGCCTCGATTTGCTCAAGCGGGGACACCGCCAATTCAGGATATTTTTTTAAAAAATCGTTGCGATAGGCATACAAACCGATGTGCCTCAGAGGCGCATATCCTTCGGGAAATTGTTGCCGACTGACAGCAAAGGCATCGCGATGCCAGGGAATCGTCGCTCGCGAAAAATACAAAGCACGTCCCGATTTATCCAGCACCACCTTGACGACGTTTGGATTGAAGCCATCTTCCACATCGTGCAGAGGATGTGCAGCGGTCGCCATTGGCACCTGCTGGTTGACCAGCGATGCAGTCGCCGCGATCAGAGCAGGATCAATCAGGGGCTCATCTCCCTGCACATTGACAATCACAGCATCATCGGGCAAGTGCATGCCAGCAGCGACCTCGGCAATACGGTCAGTACCAGACGGATGATCGGCGCGAGTCATGCATACCGGAATGCCATGAGCCTCACAGGCAGCAACGATATCCTGATGATCCGTTGCAACCATGATGGCGCTGGCACCGGATTGCAACGCACGTTCTGCGGTGCGGACGACCATTGGTTTGCCACCGATGTCGGCAAGTGGCTTGTCGGGCAAGCGACTGGATGCCAGACGCGCCGGAATAATGGCAATAAAACTCATTGCATCTCCTGCTTATCTAACTTATTTGGCTTCGACTTCTTCTGCACTCAGACTGCGCGCCTGATCGGCCCACATGATAGGAATATCGTCCCGAATGGGAAATGCCAGTTTATCGCCGTGGCAAATCAGTTCTTGGGTAGCTTTTTTATAGACCAAGGGTCCTTTACACAAAGGACAAACCAATACATCAAGCAAGCGCGCTTCCATGCTTTTTCTCCGAAATTTTCTGTATGAGGGTGGCAGCAAAATGCGTATCAAGGTGTGCATCAACAGGCACAACCCAGATGCGGGGATCATTTTGCAAATGCGCAATCTGCCGACATTTTACTGCATCCTTTTCGGTGATCAGAATGCAATCCACATTCAGCGCACTAAATACGTCGGCATTAAATGCGTAATGATCAGGCAAAGGCATCGCAAAAAAGGTCAGGCCAGCCTGTGTCAACATATCAAAAAAACGTTGTGGATGGCCTATACCAGCCGCGGCGCACACACGCTTTGAGGACCAATAAGTCAGTGTTTGTTGCTGCTGAGGATGCATTAACTGGTAGGTTCGCGTTGCCCGCAATTCCATGCGGATTGCAGCATCGGAAACACCAGGAACAGATGACACTGACACATCAGGCGTCGCGTTGAGCACAGTAAAATCACGACGACGCTCTACCGGCTCGCGCAAGGGACCCGCTGGCAACATCCATCCATTACCGACACCGCGCTTGTCGAACAATACAATTTCAATGTCACGGCCCAACGCATAGTGTTGCAGCCCGTCGTCTGCAATCAATACATCTGTCTCAGGATGTGCCGCCAGCAAACAACGTGCTACTGCAACCCGATCACGCCCAACGGCTACAGGGCAGCCAGTACGCTCAGCCATCAACAGAGGTTCATCCCCCACTACTGCGGCAACCGACGACGCATCCAGGAGCGTTACGCCTTCTGCGCTGGCAGCATATCCACGCGAAATCACCGCAGGATGCAGGCCGGCATCTTTGAGTTGCTGTACCAGCCAGATGACCAATGGTGTTT
Source organism: Undibacterium sp. SXout7W (assembly GCF_049339385.1). Lineage (NCBI taxonomy): Bacteria > Pseudomonadati > Pseudomonadota > Betaproteobacteria > Burkholderiales > Oxalobacteraceae > Undibacterium > Undibacterium sp. SXout7W. The sequence goes on from NZ_JBMPPF010000007.1 coordinate 84,435, forward strand.
TACCGGTGCCGCCGATAAAAATATTGCCAACGACAATCACCGGTATCTCCAGCTTGGTTATGGCCTTATAGCCAAGCACGAACAAACCAAAACGAAAACCGACAATAAACCGGAATAAAACAGACAATGGCCACAACAAAACAGCGACTGGTCCACGCGTCTGCCAGGCACGTAACAACAGTGTTTCCAACCAGATACGCATGAATCTCCAGGTACAAAAGAAATCGGGGAGTACAGATACTCCCCTATAGTATGATAATCACTTGCCTGTTCGCCCAGATAAAACCAGCACAAGAGCTCAGAGAAACCAGATACTCCCCCATTCCCAGCTCATAAGCCCGGTGTATATGGCGGGTATCCGCGAACATCTGCTAGCATTCATTGCTGGCAGCATTGTTTGTCAGTATCGAGTACTGACCATTATTTTGACTGTGCAGATGTCTGGGCTGCAAAAGTAACTTTTGCCAGACCTGCAATCCTCGCTGCTTCCAGCACATCAATCACAGATTGGTGTGTTGCTGCGCGATCAGCATTAATAATCACCACCGGATCACGCTGCTCAGTCTTTGCGCCATCAAGATTCCCAGCTGCACGCTTCAAATCCTGCGCTAGGGTGGCAGTATCAAGATACGACACTGGTTGATTATTAATTTTATAACGACCTTGCGCATCAATACCGATATCAATCTGATTCGGCTTATCTTGCGCCTTTTCAGCATCCGCAGTCGGCAATGTGATCTGTAATTCAGTAAAACGACTATAAGTCGTTGTGACCATCAAAAAAATCAGAATGACCAGCAATACGTCAATAAAAGGGATCAGGTTGATTTCAGGTTCTTCCCTGCCCCTGCCTTTACGAAAATTCATAGTTACTTCCTGGCGCTGTGCACAACATCAACAAACTTGACCGCCTGCTGCTCCATGTCGACGACCAAACTATCGACCAGAGCGCGAAAATGGCGATAAGCCACCAGTGCTGGCATTGCGATCAACAGACCAAACCCTGTGTTATACAAAGCGACAGAAATACCGTGCGCCAGTTGCGCCGGATTCGCACCGGTTGCCGTCTGCGAGCCAAAAATCTCAATCATCCCGACCACCGTACCAAACAAACCCATTAAAGGAGCCAGAGAAGCAATGGTGCCCAGCGTTGTCAAAAACCGTTCCAGTTCATGCGCAACTGCCGCGCCTGCTTCTTCAATCGATTCTTTCATGACCTCACGCGGGGCGTTCACATTCCGCAAACCCGATGCCAACACTTTTCCCAAAGGCGAATTGCCCGCTAATTGTTCAATCACTTCCTGTTTGACCTTGCCGGCCTGATATACGCGGATCACTTCATCGAGCAATGTCGATGGCAAAATCTTACTTCTGTGCAGGGAAAAAGTACGTTCAATGATCAACGTCAGCGCAATCACTGACGAAATCAGTAACAAATAAATAGGCCAGCCAGCGGCTTGAATAATGGAAAACAAATTAGCTCCTTAAAGATTCCCGGATTCAACCCCGCAATGTAGCGCGTTGTTAGCCTGCGGGCAAGAGTAGATCATAGAAATGTCGGCAGTCTGCTGTATGTGCGATGTTTTGCACAAATTCTGTGCGCAAAACTGTGGATAAGTCCGTTGACTCTGCTTAAGCTTATGATTTTATTCAAGTTTATGGATTAGCTTAAGTTTTAGGCAGCCACATTTATTGTCTTAAATATCATTTATCTTACTGATGAGCTGGGCATTTCTGCACATTTTATGTGGACAAGATTGTGCACAATGCCCGCCTTACTCGCTAAGTAATTGATTTATATACTTATTTTATTCAAGCTTAAAAATGAGGCAAATCCTCTTTTTATGTCGATGACGACATCAATTCTGATCGACAAGCATAGACCGTGTATAAGTCAGGTGGTTTTGCACATATTATGTGGACAAGATTGTGCAGAATCTGAAGAAGAGCAGATAAGCTGCTGATTTTAATGAATATTAATTCAATGCTTAAAAAACAGGCAAACAGCTATTTTTTGCATGAAACGTGACAAATGCCGGGTTGAAAGTAGTTTAATGACAACAAACAAGATACCCTCATTGGATAACTCGGAGTTTTTACACAAATTTTGTGGATAACCATGTGAAAAACACGGAGGTATCAAGTTAAGCGTTTGATTTTAAAGTATATTTATTCCGTGCAAAAGATTTAAGCAATCACCTGTCTCGTAAGCAACCCTTTGATAGCGGCATGAATAGAAGGCAATCACTGTGAGTAATCTCTATTTTTTGCACATTTGCTGTGGACAAGATTGTGCAAAAACTGCTTAAAGCAGGATAAGTAATTGATTTTAATCATTATTTAACTTCTGCTCAAAAAACAGGCAAAGTACTATTCTTTATAAACTACCAATAACATCTGGAAATTACGCACATTTTCTGTGGATAAGTTTGTGTACAACCACCTATAACAACGTAGAACATCTTGATTTGAAAGGAAATTATCATTCTACTCAACTCTCTTGCAGAGCATTTTTCAATACAAATCAATCACTTAGCGCAATGACTTTCATTTCTTTTGACATATTCACCGGACGGTGACATCCTGACGCCCCATTCTCGCCTCTGTGGACAGCTTTTGCGCCGTTAAGCCTTATGAATATTGAATATCGCCAGACAAACCCTGTATCCATGCCTTCCGTCATCACTGTTTCAGCGCTAAACCAAGCGGTGGCACAGTTATTGGAACGAAACATACCGCTGACATGGATATCTGGCGAGATTTCTAATTTCACCCGGGCAACTTCAGGGCATTGGTACTTCACGCTGAAGGATGCGGGGGCACAAGTGCGTGCCGTCATGTTCAGAGGGAGAGCGCAATATGCTGATTTTATGCCGCGTGAGGGCGATAAGGTCGAGGTTCGCGCTACGGTCAGCTTGTATGCCCCCCGGGGGGATTATCAAATCAATGTCGAAGCCATCCGACGTGCCGGCATGGGCAACTTGTATGAGGCCTTTCTACAATTAAAAGCTCGCCTGCAGGCTGAGGGCTTATTCGACCCAGAACGCAAACGCCCGATTCCACGCTTCGTCAAATCAATCGGTATCGTCAGTAGTCCACAGGCTGCTGCATTGCGCGATATTCTGACTGCATTACAGCGCCGGACACCGCACATCCATGTGATTCTGTATCCCACGCCGGTTCAGGGAGACGGTGCTGCAAACAAAATTGCGCAAGCGATTGCCACCGCGTCTGCCCGTGAGGAATGCGATGTGTTGCTAGTGTGTCGAGGTGGAGGCAGTATTGAAGACTTATGGGCATTCAACGAAGAAGTTGTTGCCCGCACCATTAGTCATTGCGCAATGCCAGTCATCTGTGGAATAGGCCATGAAACCGATTTCACCATTGCTGATTTTGTGGCCGATATCAGAGCAGCTACGCCAACTGCAGCCGCAGAACTGGCTGCAACACCACAAATAGAATGGCTGGAAAGTCTGCAGCAGACACAAGTGCACCTGGCACGCAGCATACAAAGAAAATTATCGAATCAATATCAAACTCTGGATTGGATGAGCAGGCGCCTGATCAGTCCGCTCAATGCGATTCAGTCCAAGCGCGAAAGGCTTCATGCAGCAGCGCAGCGCATGCGCTATGCAATTGCGATGCCTCGTCACAAGGCACAGTCGCAGCTGACACAGTTACAAACGCGTATCCGGGCACAACGTCCAGATGTCAATTCGACACGTAACATGCTGGTCGACATGCAACGCAGATCTGGTATGGTCCTGGAACAACAAATCAGCAGATACAGACATGCCTTGAGCCATTCCCAGGCACAGCTGGATATGCTCAATCCTCAGCGGACGCTGGAACGCGGCTATGCGATCCTGACCAACGCCAAAGGTAAGCTGGTGCGCTCACAAAAGGATTTACAGCCCAATAGCCTGATCAAGGTACGATTAGCCGACGGTATCACGGAAGTAGGTATCAGCAGCGTGCAGGCGACGCTGGATTCGTAATCTGAAAAGAGGTACTTAAAGGATGTGCTTAAAAGAAGTACTGAAAAGAGAGACTAGTTACGGCCTCTCTTCCAATTTTTCATACGTTATGCATAACGTATGACAGAAAATACGATCACGCTCGTCACCAGAACAGTGAAGTCCCGGCGACATAGACATTTGTGCTGTTTAGCATTGTGCTGTTTGGCGTACTGCTGCGTACTATTCACAAGGTCAGCAAGATCGACAATTAATTCGCTTTGTAGAACAAATAATCAGCCTGATACTTGACTAATTTCTTCGCACCAACGTTATCCGCAGCACAACTATCAGACGGCGCAATGCCACCAACTGTATTCAGACGCTGGATATAGGCAATATCTGTCATCGCACCATTACCGGTAGAGGGATTAGCTTTGACCAGTTGCAAAGGAATGGCCGTCGCCGCGCCCGGAGCCACTGCTACCTGCTTTCCAGTCACTTTGCTGCCATCATTTGACTCCCATGTAGGGCCGCCATAGTATTTGCCGACGACCTTGCCAGCCTTATCGGACAAAACGGCATTCGGACCAGCAAAGGCCCACTCATAAGCGCCAGGCATCGCGGCCTTGACACGGCATTCATATGTCAGGTCACCGGCACCGACAGCAACCATAACCAGCTTGTGTCCGCCTGGCACCGTCACCGCTGCGGGTGCCTCAGGAACCTTCATAGCGGAACTGCAGGCAGCCAGAGCAATAACCATGGACGTACTGGCGAGTAAGCGGGATGCTGTGTTCATTCAAATCTCCTGAAAATAATAAATAAATATGACGTCAAATTGGCTTGAAATTAAGCACCGTCATATAGTCATACGTCCGCGGATAGAAAACGGATTCAGGTAATTGAATATATTTTTATTTGCTCAGTTACCGCACCGATCAAGTTTGATGAAAAATACATGATGAATAACAAAACGGCATTCAAGCGCATAAAAAAATGCCTACATTTTTTGAAAATCATCACAAAGCTGCACACTTGGCATTAAGCCATTACAATGACGTTTTTCCCGAACCACGAATAAAAGGACGCAAAAATGGAACATACATTACCAGCATTGCCTTACGCCTTAGATGCACTGGCTCCGCACATTTCTCAGGAAACACTGGAATACCACTACGGTAAGCATCACCAGACTTATGTCACGAACCTGAATAACCTGATCAAAGGTACAGAGTTCGAAAACGCCACACTGGAAGAAATCGTCAAAAAATCTTCTGCTGGTGTTTTCAATAACGCCGCACAAATCTGGAATCACACGTTCTACTGGAACGGTCTGAAACCAAACGGTGGCGGCGCACCAACGGGTGCATTGGCTGACGCGATCAACGCCAAATGGGGTTCTTTTGATGCATTCAAAGACGCCTTCACAAAATCCTGCGTCGGTAACTTTGGTTCTTCCTGGACATGGCTGGTGAAAAAAGCAGACGGCACTCTGGATATCGTCAACACGTCCAACGCAGCAACACCACTGACAACAACAGACAAACCACTGATCACCTGCGATCTGTGGGAACACGCTTACTACATCGACTATCGCAATGCTCGTCCAAAATACCTGGAAGCATTCTGGGCACTGGTAAACTGGGATTTCGCTGCTGCTAATCTGGCGTAAGCAGATCTGGCTATCGGATGACTGATGCATCGTTGATGTATTTTTGATGTATTTTTGATGATTATTGACATCCCATAGCGCGGATAGAACAGATGAAAAAAAACCTGCGCGGCAGTTTGCCAGCAGGTTTTTTTTCATCTATCGCAAAAGTTGTTTGTGAGAAGATCAGGCTTCATATTGATCAGGACTGACGCAACATTGTCCCGGCAAGCCAAACAAACTCCCTGCGCTTTGGGCAATATTATTTATGCATTGCAAGTAAGTTCGTTAAGTGATGTTCGTTTCGCCCACAGGCAACATGTTGCCTGAAGCCCTGGCTACACCATAGCAACGGAAGCAGTAACGGTTTGGAGCAAAACGCCATTGAGGTCATTTTGCGTCAATCCTGTTCAGCACTTTTTTATTCGACATTGTTACCTATCTGATAGCAAAGCTCTTAGCATGCACTCACAAACCTCCCTTTTCCTGCGCTCGCTTCCAGCCATTTTTATCTTTATCTGGGCTTCTGGCTATGTTGTTGCAAAATACGGCTTACCTTATGCAGAACCATTAACCTTTCTGAGCCTGCGTTATCTAGGTGTCATTCTGTTCATGCTGGCACTGGCGCTGATCATGCGCGCGCCCTGGCCCGAGCGTAAAGCCTTATTGCCAATTGCGATCGCCGGCATATTAATGCAGGCAATGTATCTGGGCGGCATCTGGTGTGCAGTCAAACTAGGAATGCCAGCGGGCGTAGCTGCGCTGATCGCTAATACCCAACCTATCCTGACCGCGATTATGGGACCCATGATAGGCGAGCGTATTCGCGGAAGACAATGGTTTGGATTAGGATTTGGAATTGTCGGCGTAGGGTTAGTCGTCGCCAATAAAATCTCTGTCGTCGGCCTGTCACCAGTTAGTGTCATGCTGGCGACGATGGCATTATTTTCGATGACGATTGGTACGCTGTATCAGAAAAAAACCTGCCCGACATTTGACGTCCGCACAGGGCAAGTGATTCAGTTTGGCGCCTCCCTGTTAGTTACCGCGCCACTGGCATTGTTTCTGGAAACGCAGACCATCATCTACACACCTCAATTTTTTGCTGCAATGGCATGGTCGGTATTCGTTCTGTCGGGCGTCGGCATCTCTGTTCTGTTCATCATGATACGACTCGGCGAAGCCACCAAAGTCACCAGCTACATGTATCTGGTGCCTGCAGTCACCGCAGCCATGGCATGGTTGATGTTTGGTGAAAAATTCACCATCACAGCCGTCGTCGGTATGGCGATTGCGCTGGCTGGCGTGGCATTGGTCGTCAAACCGGCACGCTAAAGTCGCTTTCCTGACAACCAGACGGTTCCCGCATTTTATTTTTGGGGGACTGTCTGATGAAACTCCCACAATTCATATCAAACAACTTTGTTTTTCGGGAACTAAAGCGCATAGGCAGCGTCTATGTGCCTTGCATTATCCATGCAAGGTGTTGGCCTCCACCCTTTGGTCAGCGTCACGACATCTGCTTTATCATTATTACAAAAAGGCTCAGTCTATGTCTTCCCCGATTCTCACTTTCAGTATGACGCTGGCTCTAGGCGTCAGCACCAGCTTTCTGCTACCTCAAACACTCGCCCATGCGGCATCAGAAAATACTATCAGCAAAATCAAACCTGCAGAACTGACGCTGGAACAAGTATTCCGTGCCAAGCCTTACGCTGGTCAAAGTGCCAAACAACTCCACTTCAGCACAGATGGCCGCTATCTGGCGTATGTATGGAATCCGTTTGGAGAAAACGGTACGGATTTGTATGTGCATGACACCCTTTCAGGAGCAACCCAGCGGATTACATCCCCTGCCATTATGAAAGCTTATGATGCGCCAGAGGATTGGGATCGCTTTGACAAAAAAGCACAGCAAAAAAATCGTGAAGAGGCAGAACGTCAGGCAAAAGCTGAGGCGCAGGCAGCCTATCTGCGTGGAGAAAAAATAAATCTGAAGCAATGGGAAGAAGCTGCACTGGCAGATATTCAACGCGAGTTGGCAGAGAAAAAAGCGAAAGCAGATGCCAAAAAAGCCGAAACCGAGGCAGAAGCTGCAAAAGAAAAAGCCGCCGCCAGCAAATCTGGGATCGTGACAACGGCCAAAGCAGACAATGACAAAAAAGAGACCAGGACAGACAAAGATAGTGATAAAGCCAAAGAAGTCTGGGAACTGCGTGATGAACTCAAGAAAAAACTGGAAAAAGAAAAACTGAAACCGACAGACCTGTATCCGGGAGTTGATGATCTGGTCTGGGCAAACAAGAAAAATGAACTGGTTTTTCAATATCGCGGTGATCTCTTCCGACTCAACATGGCAGACGGGAAAATAGAACGACTCACGCAAACCGACAAACCTGAACGCATCGTCGCCTATACCGCTGATGACAGCGGCTACATCTACATGGATGAAAAGCGCTTATACCTCGCACAATTTAGCCACAGTGCAATACGGCAACTGAATCGTGAACTGATACACCCGGATGATACAGAAAAAAAATACCGGATCGCACAAACGATACTGAGCGAAGACAAGCAATGGATGGCGATCATTGCCGAAGCACCTGAGACCAACGCTGACACAGGCAAGCCCGTGCCATCATCCGAGCGCCAGGTAGAAATCATGAATTACAGCGAACGCTTTGCGACTGCGAAAAAGGTAGCGCGTGAAGTCTCTGACGATAAACGCAAAGAACCAGCTACCGCCTTATACATCCGCCGTGTTGCCGATGCCTCCGCACGTCAGCCTCAGGCTGTGTTTACAAATGATGGCGGCGACGTGTGGTTTGAAATGAGTAAAGTCAGCTGGGCAAAAGATGGCAGTCGTTATACGTTCTCGACGTGGGAAAGAGAAAAAGAATTGCTGCGTATTTATGTTGGTCAGGCTGAAGAAGGCGTCAAACCGCGTATGGTCTTTGAGCGACGTGGCAACGTTGGTCATGAGGTAGTGAATGTCGTCGCACCGCAATTCACTCCTGATGGGCAACAACTGATCGCCATACTGGATGAGCAAGGCTACCGCCAGCCTTATATTATCGATACGCAGAATGGCAACGCCAAAGCCATATTACATGGCGATTTTGAGGCACACACCATTACCGGTTTTAGTCCCGACAGCAAATACATGTTTGTGCTGGCAAACAAGGATGATTTTGCTGCCATGAATATTTTCCGTATAGAACTGAGCAGCGGTAATATGCAGTCGCTCGGTAAATCCGGCGACTTTCACCGCAACCCGGTACTGGCTGACACAGGTGAAAAAATCGCTGCCATGGCTGGACAATGGTCTTCACGTCCAGAGCTAAAGCTGGTCGATATGCGCAGTAACCAGTCCCGCACCCTGACGCAAAGCCACGATCCGCAATGGGCAGCAATTGATATTCAACGACCTGAGCGTTTTAGTTACAACAACCGTCATGGCGATAAAATTCAGGCCTACATTTTTAAACCATCCGGATGGCGTTCATCGGACAAGCGCCCGGCGATTGTTTATACCTACGGCGGGCCATTGAATGATCGCCACATCATCGAAACAGATAGCTTCCAGCAAACTGCCTACATGTTTGGCATGTACATGGCCAACAAACATGGCTATGTCACGGTTGCGGTTGATCCACGTGGACACTCCAATTATGGTCGTAAGTTCAGCGATGCCAACTGGGAACAGGCAGGCAAACCTCAGACCGAGGATCTGGAAGATCTGGCGAAATATCTGCAAAAAAATGTAGGCGTCGATGGTAAGCGTATTGGTCTGACAGGGTGGAGTTTTGGCGGTTTTCAGACGCAGTACACCATGTACACCAGTCCGGACACCTTTGCTGCAGGCATCGCTGGTGCTGGGCCGACAGAGTGGGAAAATTACAATAGCTGGTACAGCGGCCGGACCATAGGCAAAACCGAACGCAGTAAACCAACATTACGTAAATATTCGTTATTGCCATTAACTTCAGGTCTGAAAAAACCATTGATGCTGGTACACGGCATGCAAGATCCGAATGTGTTGTATCAGGATACCGTCAACGTCTATCGCGCCCTGTTGGAGAATGGCAAGGCGTCGTTAGTGGATTTATTTCTTGATCCTGATGGTGAACATGCGATGGGCGGTGCTGTCAAACCTCATGCCTGGCATAAAAAATACGAAGCTTTTTTCCTTCAGCATTTAGGTTCTGCGCGTTGAAAATTTTCATATTGCTGCAACGGGAATATCAGTAAAAATCTGAAACCACTGCCACGTATCGATGCCGTATGTTCAATATGTTTAATATATTCAAACGGCTTTATACGTAGATACCTACACTTCCGGATAACGGTTACCCCAATGGGTATCCGTACCCGGATTTTTTTCGTTCAGAAATAAAGCAGGAATTTCACTACGTCCCACGCTCAGGTCGCGTAAATCCAGCTCACTCATTTCCCTGATTTCATGCAAGGCCCGCATCTGTTTGTTTTTGCAGAACAGTCTTTTCAGTAACTTGAATAACATATTGAGAACTCCGTGGAATGAGAGCTCTATCTTGCTATCTGGATTAAAATCAGGGAAATGACATTTTATAATTGCTACTATCAGGAAAACTGATGAGAGAACTAAGTCTGGATCAAGTAAAAACCCTGATTTCTATCATCGATCTGGGTACATTTTCTGCTGCAGCCCGAGCCCTGCATTTATCCCAGCCCACGATCAGTCTGCATATCAGCGAACTTGAGCAACGCATAGGTGCACCGCTGTTAATACGAGGCAGCAGACGTGTCATGCCCACTGCCGCCGGTTCAACACTGGCAGAAAGAGGAAGGCGAATATTGCGCGATGCGGATCTGGCGCTGGAAGCAGTACGACAACAAGTCACAGGCAATACAGGAAGTGTACGACTGGGAACCTCGACAGGTATCGTCGTTCATTTACTTCCTCAGGTATTAGAAACACTGGAGAAGAATTTTCCACAAATTGAAGTCGAAGTCAGCATACTTGGCTCAACAGAAACCATGGCGCGCCTGACACAGGGAACTCTCGATATTGGCCTGGTCGCCACCCCACAAAAACCAGGTAAGGATATCGTGATCAGTCACTGGCGCAGTGATCCTATGATGGCATTTGTGCCAGCACGCTGGAACGCACCTAAACGTATTACGCCTGCGTGGCTGGCAGAAAAACCGTTAATTTTTAATGACGCCACTACGCATATGTACCATCTGACAATGGACTGGTTTGCAGCAGCTGGACACGCACCACGCGGACGCATAGAGCTTAATTATAATGAGGCCATGAAGAGTCTGGTTGCAGCCGGTTATGGCGCAGCATTATTACCCATGGAACATCTAGAAAAATCGGGCTTGCATCCCCAGATACAAATTCTACCTGTCGTCCCAAAACTAATGCGCCATATCGGCATCGCTCACCGGCGTGTGTCAATGATTGATGGAGCGACACGCAATTTATTGCACACGCTGGGTTTATACAAACAGACAGCCAATCAGAAATAACTGTTCTCAGACTCAGTTCAATCACTGTGGCAGCATTAGTGAAAATCAGTGATATTCGGCACGAAGAATCGACGTACCGTTTTACCGGCATCGATATGACTGAGTACGGTTAACTGACTGCTGGTCTGGTTTTATGGAACACCACAGGGCTATAGGGTACAGACGATGGTGGTGGCGCTTGCAGGATATGTTTTTTCATCGCGCCGATGATATGCATTTCACAAGGTTTGCAATCGAACTTAAGCGTATATTTCTCTTCTCCGGTGACCAGTGTCATCGGCTCTGCCTTCACTTGCCCCTGAACACCTTTCACTCCCTTTGCCTGTTTGGGGCAAAGATTAAAAGAAAAACGAAGACAATGTTTGGTAATCATCAGCGATACGTCGCCCGCTTCTTCATGTGCTTCATAGGCAGCAGCGATCAACTGCACGCTGTGTTTTTTGTAAAACTCACGTGCCTTACTGTTGTACACATTCGCCAGATAACTGAGTGTTGTCTCGGGATAGGCCACTGGCGGCTCTATCGCCGGCGTACGTTCCGGCCGGTGCCACGCGGCGCTACGAGCCTGCTCGTGGGCAGCAACCGCATCACGACGCAAAGCGTTAATCACTGACGATGGCACAAACCAAAACTGCTGCAAACGAAGATCGACACTGGCGGCCTCAAACATCGTATTTCCCAGTTTGGCGAGGCTATCACGCAAACTGGCTTCCGCCTTGTCTGCCTGTTGCGCCGGTTCCAGCATTAAGTCGATACTCACCTCCGAAGTCACGCCATCTTCATCTGTCAACGATAAGCGCAATCCCTGATCCAGATCAGACAGCGTCAGCCAGACAGGAATACGGCGCTCCGCTGATTTTTTTGTCAGCGCATGCTCCCAGCGTTGGTCTCGATTACGGTTCACCAGCATGCCGACTTTCAGGCCGGCAAGCTCCGAGACTTTTTCATTCGGAAACACGCGCCAGATGTCGCCATTGTCATTCTGACCTTTGTGCTCCACCGTATTGGCCTTTATGCCCATCACTTCGCGCTTGAGCATATAGTTCAAGCCATCGCCATTGGCCATCGGCTCATTGGTTTCAATCTCAAACCATTGCGTGCCGATCTGAGTCACATAACCCAGATGTAAGCCGACGTATTTAGGAGAATCAAAGGCACCGATATCATCAAGGCGTCCATTGGCAAAATAATCGGTATGCCCACGATGGAAATTTTTATCTACATTGGGCGTAAATGCGATCTGACTACGACCACTCGATGCACGCGAGAACTCAGGACGACGTTCCAGAATATCATCCAGTAACAGACGATAATGGGCCGTGATATTTTTCACATAGCCCATGTCTTTATAGCGTCCTTCGATTTTTAAGGACTGTACACCAGCATCCAGCAATGCCTCCAGATTACGACTTTGATCGTTGTCCTTCATCGACAACAGATGTTTCTCATACGCAACGACGCGCCCTTCGCCATCGGTTAAGGTGTACGGCAGACGGCACGCCTGCGAGCAATCTCCACGGTTGGCACTACGACCGTTATCCGCGTGAGAGATATAGCACTGTCCTGAAAACGCGACGCATAGAGCGCCGTGAACGAAATATTCTAACGGTGTGCGTACTTCTGCTTTGATCGCCTTAATCTGCTCTATCGTTAATTCACGTGCCAATACCAATTGTGAGAACCCAACATCGCCCAGGAACTTCGCCTTTTCGACACCACGGATATCGCACTGGGTACTGGCATGCAACTGTATTGGTGGAATATCCAGCTCCAAAATTCCCATGTCCTGTACGATTAAGGCATCGACACCGGCATCGTAGAGCTGATGAATTTGCTTGCGCGCGGGCTCCAGTTCAGACTCGTGCAGAATGGTGTTCATCGTCACAAAAATGCGCGCATGATAACGATGTGCAAACTGCACCAGTTCTGCAATTTCGCTGAGTTCATTGCTGGCATTATGACGTGCGCCGAACGATGGACCGCCAATATACACAGCATCTGCGCCATGGATAATCGCCTCCTTGCCAATTGCAATATTCTTGGCAGGAGATAACAGTTCAGTTTGATTGACAAGCAGACTCATGGCGATAACCGGTGGCGGGGAAAGGGCGAAATTATAACGAAATCAAAGGCTTATGTCCTGACATCGCGTATTTGGCATACAGCTTCATGATAAGGTGACAAAAAAGTCCCCGATAATATCGTTGATACATCTCGAAGCCTGCCCTGAACAGCATCCGACAAGACATAAGTAATCTGCAACGTTGCGGAGCATGCAGCACACATCATCGTGGCTCAAACGTGACTCACACGTGGCTCATGCGCTGGTCAGGTGTGACTCTGTGTGACTTAATACAGCCTGAGCAGCACCTTGACACTGCCGTCGACTGCGCTTTTATCCACATAGCCAATGGCATGCTGATTCGCGATCACCTGTTTTTTTACTGCCAAACTATCACCGACTTCTGCTGGCGGCTTTCCCTGTCCGGTAAAAATCATTTTGGACCAATATGCCGTCATTTGTGGCGTATTTTTACCAACAATACGCAGATAAAACTCATCTCTCGCCGGTGCTCCTTCAATCTGATCCAGCGGCAACGCAAACATTCCTCCCGGGAATGTTGCTGATTTACCCAAGAAAATTTCAGCGACCTGATATGGACTCAGTTCCAGCCCAGTATTTTTTACCGAAGTAATCACCACCAGATCGGCAAACGCAACCGACGATAGCAGACAACATATCAGCATCAGCAGTTTTTTGGGGGAGAAAATACGATTCATCATTCGCCTCCCCTCAGAATACAAAATCAATTGCTGCACTCAGGACGTTAACACGGCCTCCACGCTGAAAATCAGGCTGCAAATTTTGCAAAGTCCCGGGTGAACCTTGCCCAAGACGAATATGATCCGCCTGTAACTTGAAATCCAGATTACGCATCAGATCCCAACGGACGCCTGCGGCAATTGTTTTTTGCGCCAGAGGAGCAACGCCCGTATCACTCAAAGGACGAAGCTCAGATAGGCTAACAAACGGCGTCCACCGCCCAAGTCGATAAGCGGCACTGACATTCCATGCCGCGCGGATCGCTTTCACGCTCCGGGCGTCGTAATTCACAACCCGTACCGCTTCTGCGTTGATCAGCCATTGTCCGGGATCGTAAGACACACCGACAGACATAAATTTGCCCAGAGGCGGCGATTGATTGTCAACATGTCGCTCCTGATAAGCCATATGCAAACTGGAAGGACCATATTCCAGCGTATCAAATACGCCCCAGACATCGCTGGAATGAATATGCGCGCCACGGGTATTCACCACGGTTTTTTTTCCGTACAACAGCGTGAGATTATTCGTCACATCTTGAAAATGCTGGCGATACGAGATATCCACGCCATCGCTGTTGGTCAGCACCAGCAAACGATAAACTTCAGCAGAAGGACGTATCCACGGGTTGCTGTATCCGACTTTCCGCGATGATGACGCCATGTAACTGGCGAGCGCGATACGACCAAAGCGCACACTCAGATCGGGTGATACCGCATACCGGATATTGGCCCAATTCACAAACGGCGTATAACTGTTATCCCAGCGATATTCAGATACTATCTGCAATACTGCAGACCACTGGGGATTGAGATTGGCAGTCACCTGAATACCCAGTCTGGTGTCGATGTCAGGATTCAAATCCCTGTTGTATCCTGAGCCTTTCGGTTGCAGGTTATCAAATACAAAATCGGCACTTTTTTCGTTGGAATGCGAAAATCCAACAGTGCCAAAACCGTTCAGACTCCATACTGGCGTTGACAACTCCCCTGTACTCTCTGTAGTGACAGCCGAGTTTTCTGTGGCTGCGATAGCCGTTCCAGACAGACAATATCCAATGATGGTAAGCAACATCACGACAAACCAGCATTTAGTTTTTTGCAAAAAAAACATCTGTTCTTCCCATCACTTTTTATGTGTGTCTGAATATTTGTGTCAATTTATTTGTGTTGGAATATCAAGTTTGGCCATGTAGATCAATGAAGTATTTTATTGCAAAACACACCATATCTATCATGAGTGAATATCAGTAGTACTACTCAACAATGTATACATGACACACTGAAAGCTTCTCAAGTAGACTCTTACTTCGCTTGTACTTTTTTTATTTTGTTATTTATCCGGACACTGACATGTCACTACGCACCAAGTTTCTGCTATTAGCTGCGCTGATACAAGCATTACTGGTAAGCCTGTTGATATGGAACAATCTGCGCTTGCTGGATACCGCCATCACCAAAAATGCTTACCGCATGGCAAATGAATATGCCGTGACGCTGAATTTTTCACTGACACCATACTCTAGTACAGGTCGCCTGCCAGAACTACAAAGCTACGTGAAAGAAATGCTGTCCGACCCACATGACAACCTGACGCGCTATCTGATGGTAGTGGATACTAACTATCAACCGTTGATTAAAGTCGGTACGGTTCCCGATAATGCCACGCTGAATCATTTCTACAGCGGTAATCAAAGTGCCAAGGCTGGCTTACAAATGCAATTGCAAGACTCCGTGATCCATGTCAGCGCCCCTATTCTATTAACCAAAAACAATGTTGGCAAAGTCTATTTTGGCCTTTCGACTGAAGACCTGACTGCGGCACGCCTGAATGTTCTGAAGCAAGGTATTGTGATCGGCATCGTCAGCTTTTTGCTGGCACTTATGTTGTTTTATCTCTTCACGCAAAAAATAGGAAGACGGCTGCGCGCCCTGACCGAGCAGGCGCAAAAAATGGTAGCGGGTGAACTGGGCACGGTCATGACCGAAAAAGACAATGATGAAATACAGGTCTATGCCGACTCACTCAATACCATGAGCATCAGTCTGCATCAACGGGTACAACAGTTGGAGATGTCTGAACAACGACTTGCACAGTCGGAAGCACGTTTCAAAATCCTGTTTGACATGGCGCCTGTAGCACTTGCGGTGAGCAAACTCGATGGCACATTGCTGGACGTGAATATGGCAACCACGACGCTGTTTAATGCAGAATTTAATATTGAATTTGATACTGAATTTCATGTTGATTTCAATTCACGGATACCAGCCAAATCAATGAATCTGCAAGACAACATCTGGTATAGCAAGAAAGAAGCTCAAAGAGTCTGGGAAATTTATCGGCAACAAGGCTCCTTGCGCGGCGACATTGCCACCGTCAAATTACGTAATGGAAACGTACTGGAACTCTCCGTCTGGTCTGCTTCATTTTTGGTGGGCGATCAACAGACTATTATCTGGGCGTTACTGGATCACACCGAAGAACGCAAGGCAAAACGTGAGCTGACAACACTCAACAGCATGCTGGAAGATCGTGTCAAAGAACGCTCACAAGCGCTGGAATTCGCCAATAGGGATCTGACAGCGGCGCTGGAAACTTTGCAGCAAACCCAACGTGAATTGATCAATGCAGAAAAACTGGCGTCATTAGGCTCACTGGTTGCCGGTATTGCACATGAACTGAATACCCCCATCGGGAACAGCTTACTCACCGCCACAACGCTGAGTGAAAAAAGTCTGGCGCTGGAAAATATCTTCATGCAGGGCAAGCTCACTCGCAGCGCCATGGCACATCATCTGCATGAGACGCGGCAAGGTTGCAAGCTGTTGGCCGAGGCATTGACCAAAGCGGCGGATCTGATTGCGGCATTCAAACAAATTGCGGTGAACCAAAATCATGAACAACGACGAATTGTCAGCCTCAACCATATGGTGACCTCTATCGTTGATGCATTCGGCCCCAGTTTTGAGAAAGCACAATGTCAGGTACAAATACAGATACCGGAACAACTGGAGCTGGATACCTACCCCAGCAGCCTTCGCCAGATATTTGAAAACCTGATCAACAATGCCTTAATTCACGCATTTGTCGAGCATACCCGCGCCAAAATTTCTATTAGTGCAGTACAGCTGGCAACAGATAAAATCGATATCATTTTCAGCGATAACGGCGCGGGAATGACTGCCGATGTGCTTGATCATTTATTTGATCCCTTCTTTACTACCAGAATGGGACAAGGCGGCGCAGGACTTGGCATGAGCATTGTCTATAATATAGTCACCGGCATTCTGGGCGGCAGCGTCAGTGCTGATTCTGAAACACATCGTGGCACGACGATTACCTTACGGATTCCGATGATCGCGCCGATACACAACAGATCGCTGTAGACTGTCATCAACCATCTTCTGCAATATCAATTGCCACATACCGTCGTCATGCACAGTCATGCGCAACCACAGACTATTGCAAGCAATTGATAAGGCAAATACGGAAGAATTTGAATCCGCTCGGCAGTAGCACATCACCATTCTTCAGCATAAAAAATACTGTCGCCCGACTTGCCTAGCATTCACACTTACCGAACTGAATTTATCCGCATGATGATACGTCGCGCTATATCAACTATGTCAGCTATATCCCCTGTTATTTCAAGGCTTATTCCACGTGCAACTCCCGTTCTTGTAATCGTTGCCTGCGCGATGCTGCTCTGCTTACCTGCGATTGCCCAGCAAACCCTGCCTGCGAGTGTACAAAAGAGCCTGCTGCAGGCAGGTATTCCGATGAACGCGCTGAGTCTGGCGATACAAGCGGTGAATGTGGATAGCACCACCAGCCAGCCTAGTCTATTGATACAAGCAGATCAGGCGATGAATCCGGCATCGACCATGAAGTTACTGACCAGCCTGGCAGGTCTGGAGGAGCTTGGGCCGGCGTTTCGCTGGAAAACACAATTTCTGGCGGATCAAACCGTCAAGAAAGAAGTTCTGAACGGTAATCTGTATCTGCGCGGTGGTGGAGACCCCAATCTGACATGGGAAAAATTCGCTGTAATGCTGCGCGCCTTGCGTTATCGCGGCATCAAAAAAATTCACGGCAATCTGGTGCTCGATCGCAGTTATTTCCAGCCAGAGCGCATGGATATTGACGCTCCCGCATTTGATCAGCATCCGGATGCCTATTACAACATTATCCCTGATGCCTTGCTGATTCATGGCAATATCAGTACGTTCACCGTTGAATCTGGCAAAGACAAAATTGATCTTCGCCTGCAAACGCCGCTGGATAAAATCCGTATCAATAATCACCTGTATCTGACGGATAAAACCTGCCCAGAATGGGAGAGCGAATGGAAATCACCTGCTATCGACATGCAGCGAAAGGACGCGCTGGAGTTGACATTCAGCGGTGGTTTTCCACAGCAATGTAAGATCACCCACCACCTGAATCTGCTGGATCGCAATCTCTACATCAGCCATATGTTTCGCACTCTGTGGCAGGAGATGGGGGGTAGCTGGCAAGGGCAAGTCATAGACGGCATCACGCCATCCACCACGATTTTGCTGGAAGAACATCAGTCTGATAGCCTTGCCGACACCATCAGGATCATCAATAAATATTCTGACAATATGATGGCAAGAATGTTATATCTGACGTTGGGAGCCGAATCGCCGGATAAAAAATCCGCAACCAGTCTGGCGATGGCAGAAACACGGATCAGAAATTGGCTACTCAAGCAAGGCATCAATACCGCCGGCATGGTTCTGGAAAATGGCTCGGGTCTATCACGCAACGAACGCATCAGTGCTGCGCAAATGGCTGCGATCTTGCAACTGGCGGCTCGTAGCAACTGGTATCCGGAATTTGTCAGTAGCCTGCCTATTGGCGGGCTTGATGGCACGATGCGCAAACGACTTACCTCGTCGGCGGCAGAACTCCGTGCCCGCATCAAGACTGGCACTTTAAAAGACAGTGTTGCTATCGCAGGTTACGTCAAGGATTTGCACAACCATACATGGATCATCGTCGCGATGGTCAATCATGAAAATGCTATTCAGGCCAGACCCGCACTGGATGAGCTGATTAACTGGCTGGCTTCTGGCCGCCCCTGAACAAAGACAGGACAACACCGCAGGCTCATGATCTGCTGGTCTGATGAGCTGATGATTTGACCAAAAGCAACGGCATCCATTGTTTTATCTTTATCTGCATCACCACACGTATCGCCGTTGTTGCAGGTGGCACTGTTGCAAGGATACTGAGTATGTCAAGAAGCAGACGCCAATTGCCCCAGCAAGCGCATTCCATTGTCCATCTGCTTGTCCCATGGACGGGCAATATTCAGACGCAAATAATTCGCATATTTTCCTGAACTGGAAAACAATGCGCCGGGAGTGAAGGCAATGCCCCGACTAACCGACTGGCGTAACAAGGCAAGCGTATCAATATGCTCCGGCAACTCCAGCCACAACCACCATCCTCCAGCCGTACTGACGATCTGAGTACCAACGGGGAAATATCGCTGTACCGCAGCAATCACTTGCGGAATTGACGCAGATAAACGCTCACGCAGCTTGCGCAAATGGGAAGGCAGCGCGCCTGATTGCATAAATTCAGCCAGCACCGCCTGCTCCAGTAAAGGTGTAATCAGCGAATGACTCAGCTTTAATGAGGTGATCTTTGCCTGATACCGACCACCCGCAATCCACCCAATACGAAATGCCGGAGCGATACTTTTACTACACGAACCACAATAAATGACTCTGCCCTGCTTATCCCAGGCTTTGATCGGTTGCGGACGTTCTGCCTGAGCAGATAAATCCCCGAATACATCATCTTCAATCAATGCCAGATCGTATTGCTCTGCCAGTTTCAGTAAACGCTTTTTGTGTTTATCCGGCATCACGCATCCGAGAGGATTTTGAAAATTAGGCATCGTCACAATCGCACGAACGCCATTCTGATGTTCCAGTGCGTATTCCAGTGCTTCCAGACTCATTCCTGTGTCGCTGACGCAAGGAATCTCTATCGCTTTAACACCAAGATTTTCCAGCATCTGCAATAAGCCAAAATACACGGGAGACTCGACGATCACGGTATCTCCCGCCTGAGCAACCGAACGCAAGGCAACGCTCAGTGCTTCTGTGCTGCCATTGGTCATCAACAAATCAGCGGGTGTCAGATCAACCCCGCAGGTAGCCAACCATTGCACAAGACTGTTTTTCAAGGAAGGCAACCCCGAACCCGCCGGATAGGCGCCAATCTGCATCGGATGCTGACGCAACTGCCGCTGAGCAATTTTTGCCAGTAATTCACAGGGATACCATTCAGCCGCCGCGCTAGCCAGATGCAATCCCAGTTCCAAAGGCTGCGCCGTCAGTGAATAGAGTTCGGTCATCCGGTGTTGCAGAGAAATCAGCTTGTCGTACTCCACTGCCGGTGGGTGGGCAGCGGCAGATTTCAGCGTACTGCCTTGCTGGACGTGTGACTCGCTCCAGTCGGCAACATACATCCCTGATTTGGAGCGAGCCTCGACCAGCCCCTGTGCTTCCAGATAACGATAACAGCGTATGACCGTAGATACGCTGAACTCATGCTCCTCTGCACAAGCTCTGACTGAAGGCAGGCGCTCTCCGGGTTGATACTGACCGGCTTTAATTTTCTTTGACAGTAACGCTGCCAACTGACGATAACTGTGCTGCATAACAGTTTCCATTTTTTAGAATCTGTACAGCATAAAGTAGAGTCCTGCTGTATGCAAACCAGGCTCAGAATCACATTACACTGCCTGCATGAAAACACATACCACCTACCCTGCTCCTGCAGATACCCGTATTCATGCCATTGCGCTGGATCTATTTCCAGCCCTGTTAGCTGGCCTGATCGCTGTACTGATCTCATATGCCGGCCCGATGCTGTTAATGCTGCAGGCAGCCCAGTCTGCACGACTGAGCGCAGCAGAAACCAGCTCATGGCTCTGGGCAGTTTCTATCGGCTCAGGCGTCTGCGGCGTGTGGATGAGTTGGCGCTACAAAATACCGGTCATCTGTGCCTGGAATACGCCCGGTGCTGCATTGCTCGTCACAGGGTTAGCAACTGTGCCATATCAACAGGCGATTGGAGCCTATATCATTGCCGCTGCGCTGATGTTGATCATCGGTGCCACAGGTTTATTTGAAAAGCTGATGTCACTTATTCCTAAAAGCCTTTGTGCTGCCATGTTGGCAGGCATATTGCTGCGCTTTGGGATTGATGTGTTTGCCAGCGCACGCAGTGACATTGCTGGCGCAAGCGCGCTCGTTGCGACGATGTTTATTGCTTATCTGTTGTTTAAACGCCGCTCTGCCCGTTATGCCATTGTCCTGACCTTGCTGAGCGGAATGATCTTGTGGGCTATTCTGGGTTGGGGTGGTACTTCGGTCACTCCGCAGGCAGCCTCCTCAGCGACATGGTTGATGGGTATGACCAAACCTGTATGGACTACACCCGAATTCTCGATCAGTGCCATGATCAGCCTGGGACTTCCATTGGCCGTACTGTGTCTGACAGGCCAGCAAGTTCCTGGCGTGGCGGTGTTGCGTGCCGCTGGTTATCATCATGCGCCTGTCAGTCGCATCGTGGCAGGAACAGGGCTCGCAAGCTTGTTGCTTGCACCGTTTGGCTCACATGGCGTCAATCTGGCCGCTATTACTGCTGCCATCTGCACAGGTCCGGAAGCCCATCAACAGCCAGAAAAACGCTGGCTGGCGGGTATTGCCTGTGGTGTGTTTTATTTGCTGATTGGCAGTTTTGCCGGGTCTCTGACGGTGCTGTTTTTACATTTACCACATGCGTTGGTCACCACCGTTGCGGGTCTCGCCTTGCTGGGTGCGATCCAGAATGGGCTGGTCAATGCCTTTGCAGAACCCGCAGAACGTGAACCAGCCTTGATTACCTTCATCGTCACCGCCTCGAATCTGACGCTGTTTGGCCTTGGGTCTGCATGCTGGGGAATTGCGCTGGGGATCATCAGCTATCTGTTGTTACGTCCCCGGCAAAAGTAGCATGAGGAGCAATCACTGATCAGATCACACGACGCTCATTCTGCCGTCTTGTGATCTGCCACATTGCAATCTGCTGCCTTGCAGTCTGTATCGCTGCCCTCTGCATATTTGTACTCGGTATATTTGCGCGCATCACCACGCACTTTATCTGCCGGGTATTTTTCTGCATTTAACGCAATTTTTTCGTTGCTGGCGGTAATCAAATCAATTTCCAGTGTATCTGCCAGCAGCACAAGGTAACAAAGCACATCGGCCATTTCATGACGCACCGCCAGGCGCGTTTTTTGATCCAGCTCTGTCAGATGTCCTGATGGTAACCACTGAAAAGGCTCGAGTAATTCAGCAGCTTCCACGCATAGCGCACTGGCAAGGTTTTTCGGTGTGTGAAACTGAGACCAATCCCGGTCTGTCGTAAATTGGCGCAAGGTTTGGCGTAAATGCTCCAGGGAGTCAGCAGATGTGCTCATTGTTGCTTCCGATCTCAAAAACTGAAATGAGCCATATTGTACGCTTGGCAGTAAAGACACCCCGCAGGCAAAGAATACGCCCAGTATGAATTCTGGACTCAGGATTGGCAGAATAAGAGCCTGAAATACCACTCACTGCAAACCACATGCCATCACGCCAGACAGTCTCAAGCGCAATCAACCAACACCTGTTTTATCAGAAACATCCTCTTGCATCGCAAAAATAATGCTTACAAAATAAGCAGCACAGGATAGAATACTCAAAAAATGTTGCGATGCGTCATTTTCAGTATTTTGTAAACAGACTGCTTGTGCCGCCGCCCCCTACTCATTCACCCAGGAGAAATCCATGTCTTTGATTCCGGAACAAATTTCGGCCGCAGCACAGACACAGTTGTCTACCCAGCTCGATGCTATCCAGGCACTCTCCAATGCAACATTTGGCGGTCTGGAAAAATTAATTGCCTTACATCTCAATACAGTAAAACAATCACTTGATACGGTCAGCGCTGCAACACAGCAACTGCTGACAGCCTCCACACCGCAAGAACTTCTCGCGCTGACAACAGCAAAAACACCGGCACCACTGGATGCATTTCTGTCGTATGGTCGTGAAATAGCAGATATTTCCATCAACGCACGAGCAACATTTTTTCAGGCAGTCAGCGCCTCAGGCGCTCCGGTAGTAACGACGCTGGAATTCAATTTTCCACCGCAGAAAGAAACTGTAGCCAAAAGCACTGCCCCAACTAAAACCAGCAAAAAAACATCCTCCACTCTGGTGATTGATGTACCCGTTGTAGCACCAGTCAGTAAAGCTGCAACTCCTGAGCAAAAGCCCTCATCTGAGCAAAAACCTGCTACCGAGAAAATCGCTTCCGTGGTTGTCGCTGAAAAGCAATTACCATTACTGACAGAAACTGAGTCAAGCAAGCCAGCAACAGCGGTGGTGTCAGCAAGCACTCCGGTCATTACAAAATCATCCATCTCGCCTGTCAGCACTCAAACAACAACGACAAATAAAACGACAGCCGGTGCGACACCAACAGCACCCGCAGCAACAACGCCTGCCAAACCCGTGGTCGCTGCCGCAAAAACGACGAAACCGGTTACAGCGAAACCAACACCCGCGCTCAACGCTAATGCGGCAGCGCCTGTTAAAGCAGCCGCTATCAAACCAGCAGTTAAGACAGTGACGCCTCCTGTTGCAGCCCCGGTTGCTGTAAAAGCAGTTCCCGAAAAAAAATCTGCGGTCAAGTTCCCTTTCCCGCCAAAGCAAAAAACCCAAAATGGCAAGCCTGCTCTGGCCGGCACCAGTAATCAACCGGCTTATAAAGCAAAAGCAAGCGCAGCCACTGGGGCAAAAAAGCCAGTACGTCAATAAAACGCTGAATCTATCAGGATGGTCTTGAGAGAAAGAGTCGTTAAGTTAGGTAAGGACTACAACAAATCTTGAGATAACATTCTGGCTACACGATGGCGACGAAGGCAGTACGCGCTGCCATTAGGCTTGTACGGTACTGCATAACAAGCCGCCATCACGCCACTGAACCGGTTTGCGTCAGTTCTGATTCAAACGCATTGAAGCAGGCTGGTATCAACAGATATCAGCCTGCTTTTTTTTGTTAATCATCTTGAAAGCAAACACAATCCGTATCGGTATTCATGTATTGTTGATGTATTGTTCATGTACTGTCTATAAAGTGAGTGCATTGCCTGGTTAGCTATATTCACGATCACATTTCGTGCAGCATAGGTAACGTAGCGATATATGTTCATCAACTTACCGTCAACATATCGTCAAAAAAATCACTTGATTGCTAACGCTAAGAGAATGAGTTACCGGTTGCAGATCATAAAAAATACCATTCTATCGCTCAGCATATTATCTTCCGGTATTGGAGGAGCATGTGCTGCGGAAGAAATGATCAGCGTTGCCTGGCGTATCAAACCACCGCATCAATACCTGGAAAACGGTATAGAAAAAGGTATTCTTCTCGAAAAAACGAAAAAAATATTCGCGCAAGCCAATATACCTGCGCATTTTATCGAAGAACCGGCCAAACGTATCTGGAGTAATTTTGCCAGTGGAAAGAGTAACTACTGCTCATTTGGCTGGTACAGGACACCAGATCGGGAACAGATCGTACAATTCAGCGTTCCATTTCACACCGATCCACCGCATACGCTGATCGTCAGTTCGGCGGCAATTACGCAGGTATCGGCACATAAAAATATCAACACATTGCTAGCTGATAGCAATCTGACTCTTGGAGTTGTCGATGCCGTTTCTTATGGCACCGAACTTGATGCATTGATTAAAAACAGTAAAAATAAAATCGAACGTAGCACTACCCTGCCGATGATTATGGCGCGCATGATCAGTGCGAATCGTGCGTCATTCATGTTTATTGATCGCGAAGACTGGGAATATCTGAAAGAAACCGAAGAAAGCCTGCGTCAGACAACTCAGCTTGATCTGCTGGGTATGCCTGCCGGACTGAGTCGTTATATTGTCTGTAGTAAAGACGTTTCCGCAGATAAGATGCAGAGAATCAATGCCGCCATACAAAAGCTCGCCAACGTCAAAAAATAAAACCTACGCCATTCAATTCGCCGTCTCTTGGAAATGACAGGTCACCGAAGCCACTATCGTCTTGTATGTCAAGATCATCGGATGATTAGATTTATTCAACCTTTTCCTTCATTTACCGCTCGCCATATTTGCCTTCGATCGCATTCAATGGAATAACAAACCTGCTGCCAGTAACCACATCATGATGGCAATTCCGCCGTCCAGTATGCGCCAGGCGACAGGCTTTGCGAACCAAGGCGCCAGTAATCGCGCGCCATAGCCGAGTGCGAAATACCAGATACTCGCATTGGCGATAGCTCCCAGGGCAAACCACCATCGCCCATCGCCTGGCTGTTGTGCACCCACTGCACCAAGCAATATGACCGTATCAAGATACACATGCGGATTCAGCAGAGTCACTGCCAATATCGCCAACAACGCGCGCACGGCACCGTCGCTGATGGGCAAAGCTTGTGGCTGTAAGGACTGATGCGTCCATGCAGCACGCCATGAACGTACTCCATACCAGCATAAAAACAGTATGCCGCCCCATTTCGCGAGAATGAATCCCGAAGGATGCCGCCCGATCGCATCGCCAATACCAGCAATTCCGGCAACGATCAGCAATACTTCGCAGACGATACAAGTAATGACCGTAAGTGCCACATGCTGCCGTCGCAACCCCATCCGCAAAACATGTGCGTTTTGAGAACCTATCGCCATGATAAGACCGGCACTTAAGCCCATGCCTTTTAAAAAATACGTGAGCATTCTTTCTCCAATACTGTCTCGTTCAATATGATTTACACAATCATGTGTCTTCCTGTTACCGATACAGAGAGCACCAAACCAAACATGATTGTGCTTAAACAAAACTTACGCAAAACCGCACCAGCGGCGTGATGGCTGACTTTTGTACAAACGTCGTACAAAGCCCATGCCGCCTTCGTCACAACGGTGTAGCCAGGGGGCAGACAAACATGTCGCCAGTGGACGAAATATCACTTACAAGTGATGCCTCCTAAAGCACAGAAAACTTGTCTGGCCTTACCAGGACAATGTTGCGCAAGTTCTATTAGCAATGTCCATTGTCAGTCCAGAATCAGATAATATGAAGTTAATTTAAAATATTTACCAACTCTTTAAAATTTCTTTATTATGCAAACCTATCCTTGGTTAGACAGTAAACAATGTGAAGCTTTTCTTTGCGTCATTGATACTGGTAGCTTTGAGCTGGCGGCGCAGCTTCTGCACCTGACCACCTCTGCGATATCCCAGCGTGTCAAGGCACTGGAAATACAACTGGGCACTACCTTGTTGGTGCGCAGTCGTCCGTGCCGGGCAACTCATGCCGGACAAACACTTGTACGACATTTGCGACGCACGGCAGAAATGGAACAGGATTTACGCAATGACTTTGCGGGAGAAGAAATGTCAGCAATACGTGTTGCGTTAGGTGTCAATGCTGACAGTGTGGGTAGCTGGCTATTACCAGCACTGGCCGAGTTTCTGATTGCCGAGAATATCCTGCTGGAAATCAGCATTGATGATCAGACTCATACCCATGATTTGTTGGAAAGTGGCATGGTGCTTGGCTGTATTTCTGCAGAAGCACAGGCGATGCGCGGCTGCGAAGCACATTTACTGGGCGTCATGCGCTATCACGCTGTCGCCAGCGAGATATTTTGTCAACGCTGGTTTGAAGATGGAATACAGAGAGATGCCTTCAGAAAAGCACCTGTGATGACATTTAATCGTAAAGACAAATTGCAGTCAGATTTTTTATTGCAAGAGTTCGGACTTGGCGACAATAGCTACCCACTGCATTTTGTACCCGCTACGGCAGCCTACAATCAGGCAATTTGCCTTGGTATGGGATGGGGGATGATTCCGGAACTCATGTTGAAAGAACTCACTAACATACCGGATAGTCCCTACAAACTACAAAAACTGCTGCCCGACAAGCCTGTGGATATTGCCTTGTATTGGCACCACTGGAAAGTACAGACGCCGCGACTGAATCGCTTATCCGCCCTTCTGCGACAGCAAGCAGGACTTTTTTTGAGAGTTGATGAACATTGAATGCCAATTATGGTGTTCAGGCAACATCAGGAACAGATGACGCTACTTGTTCAGAATCCTTCAAGGTGGGTTGCACCTGATTCCGGCCATTGTTTTTTGCAAAGTACAGCCACTGATCAGCTCGTTGTACTAAAGTTTCCAGCGTATCGTTGGCAGACTTTTCTGCGACCCCGAAACTGGCACTGATGCTTAATGCTTTACCACCAAAATTCAAATCCGCCAGATTGCTTTCCACGCTACGGCGCATACGTTCAGCGGCTTCTATCGCTGCGTGCAATGGTGTTTCGGGCAACACCACAACAAATTCTTCGCCACCATAACGGACAACCCAGTCGGTTTGTTCACGTAACTCGTCTTTTAAACACTGCCCAAAAGCAATCAGTATCTTGTCACCGACAGCGTGCCCATGCTGATCATTCACTGATTTGAAAAAATCAACGTCGCAGAAAATAACCGATAAAGCTCGTTGATAACGCACGGCACGACGAATTTCGCCCGGCATGCGCTCATTAAATAACAGTCGGTTATAACAACCGGTAAGGCTATCTGTCACCGATAATTTTTTCAGCGAATTCATTGCAGTTTGCAGCTGGATAGTACGCTCCTGCACAAGAGCATCCTGTTGTGAAATATGCTTTTGGATACTGTCTTGCATCGTCTGGAAGCCATTAATGACCAGAGCGATTTCACTATACTGATGATCTGGGGCCAACTGTAATTCAAGGCGGTTCGACATTTGATTAGCGTGCAGATTCTTGACGAAATCTGCCAATTGACGCATCGGCCGCTCCAGATCCTGACGCAACACCATGACGACAGCCCCCAGAATAAACGCCGTCAACACCAGCATACCAAGAAATATGATCAGAAAATGGTGAACCAATTCCTGATGCAATATGTTGCGGTTGATGATCAACTCCATTGATCCAATAATTTTGCTGGCATCTGTAGGTGCTGGAATGTCAAACAAAAACTGCTGCCCCTTGCCGATAAGATTAGCATTACCGGTGGAGAACTCCTGACCAGTAACCGATTTGATCTTCACGTAACCCACCAGCGTGTTTTTTGTGATCAAAAGAATCTGTTTCTGGATTGCCTTTGGCTCAATATCCCAGACGGCCAGCGCAAGCAAAGGCAAGTGCGTACTTGCCACATCCCTGACTGTTACATCGAAATTTTTTTCTATGGATTTATAGTTTAACCACGCTTGCAAGCTACTGAATACGACTATACACAGAAATACCCATTTGAATACTCTGCGTATCAACAGATTGGTGATGGGTTGTAAAGGTCGCGCAGTCATTTTCGTCCCTCAGTCTGCTGCAGCAACTGACGAAAACTGAATTCATATTTTTTGACAGCGGGATTAAGCACTTTACTAAATTTGCGGAAATTGATTTTATGAAAATTCAAATCAGAAAACTGTGACTGAAAACGCTGTGCTTCCTGCGTACTGAACAGAATAAACATCGGGCGCTCCAACTCCAGGCCTTCATCCTGAAAATCTTTGCCATGATGGTAATCATGCAACATCACCAGTGCAAATGCGCCAGCGATGAAATGTCCACCTGCCAGCCCGGTCATGCGACCTGAAATCAGTGCCTGCAAGGCTTCTGCTGACGTATTAATTCCACTGAAGAATGCATCTTGCCCTGGTTTTCCTCCTGAGGCAGCCCATGATTCCATTGCACCAAATGCCATCAGATCATTGCCTGCCCAGATCAACTTTGCCTGAGGATAACGCTTGTATAGCCAGGTACTTTGTTCCCTGGCCTTTTCGCGACTCCATTCGCCGTAAACCTCTTGATCGACCAGCACGTTTCTGGCCTCGGCAACAGCGCGGCGCATACCTTCATTACGCTTGAGGGACGTTGGAGTAGAGCGATCTCCTGCGATGACCAGCAAATGCAATTTCCCATCGCTGGAACGCATATTGGCCATCTCACCACGCTCAATCAGTGCACGCGCAGTCAGATAACCTGCCTCTTCGGCTTTAGGCTCCAGACTACCGAGCCATCCTTTAAATATCTGACGAGGACCCAGTATTCTCTGGCGCTCTTCAGGATTCAAAATATTACTGAATGCAAGAAACGTTTTGATATGAGCCGCATCTAAAATGCGGATTACTTCAGCACCCGTGCCGTAATCATTCGACACAATAACGTAGTCAGGTTTATTCTGAGCAGACCTTGCTGCCAGTTGCCTCGCAAAATCGAGCGCGCGCAAGTGATCGCGCTCAGCATAAAGAACTTCCAGTTTGACGTTCAGATTATCGGCAGCAGCGGCCATACTATTGGTCGCCGTTACCCAATATATTTCATCGGATTTACCAGGATTGATAAATGTGACGGACATGGCAAGCACGGATATCGGTAGTACCGATAATAAAAAAGCACACACCATGCGTAGCAAACAATACGGCCACATTACAATCTCCACCCATTTGATCCAGCATTTTCCTGTGCAAGCCATCAACGATCGAATGTCTTTTAGTGAGAATTGGCGTTGAAATAACAATATCTTCACCACCTGAATACCTCAACGCTACGAGAGATGCGTGGAGGATAGTGCGCAAATATACAGATGTTGAATTATATCGCGCCCAATCATTACTACTGAATCTATTCCAATAAGACCCGATATGGATTGATATTGAACTCATCCTAGCTTCATGAGATTCATCCAATAAAAGTTCAATCGTAATTGAATATCAATATTGCTTTGCATCTATTTTTTTGAGGGCTTCATTGTATCCAGCTTTCACCATAAAATTAGTTTATTCACAAAAACTCACACTATTTGCGTCGCTTTATTGAACTCCCTGCCCTCGTCGGCGTGAAATTGCACGATATCGACTTCCCTCAGAATATTATTTCACCATCTATTTTCATATTTAAGCTGTTGTTTTTAAAGGAAATTTAAATTACCGTGATTTTTGTTCCTTGAAATGCGACAACCTCGCCCATATAATTAGCACTCGTTGGGTTAGAGTGCTAACAAATCTTTTTCCCCAGCTTTTAATGAATTCCCTAGTAATTACTCGCAAATTTAAAGGAGCTTGTATGAACCTTCGTCCCCTGCACGATCGTCTGATCGTAAAACGTCTGGATCAAGAAACAAAAACTGCATCCGGTATCGTTCTGCCTGACGCAGCCGCTGAGAAGCCAGACCAAGGTGAAGTTCTGGCCGTTGGCGCAGGCAAACAACTCGATAACGGCACAATCCGCGCACTCGAAGTCAAAGTTGGTGATCGCGTATTGTTCGGTAAATATTCTGGTCAGGCTGTCAAAGTTGACGGTAACGAAGTTCTGGTCATGCGCGAAGAAGATATTTTCGCCATCGTTCAGAAATAATCAGTATTTATTTTAAAGAATTCGGAGAAATAATATGGCAGCTAAGCAAGTAATTTTTGGCGATGACGCACGTGCGAAAATCGTTAATGGCGTAAATATCCTGGCAAACGCAGTAAAAGTCACTCTGGGCCCTAAAGGCCGTAACGTTGTTCTGGAACGCTCTTTCGGCGCGCCAACAGTCACAAAAGACGGCGTTTCTGTTGCTAAAGAAATCGAACTGAAAGACAAACTGGAAAACATGGGCGCGCAGCTCGTGAAAGAAGTGGCTTCCCGCACTTCCGACAATGCTGGTGACGGCACAACAACAGCAACAGTGTTGGCACAAGCCATCGTTCGCGAAGGTTTCAAATACGTTGCAGCGGGTTTCAACCCAACAGACTTGAAACGCGGTATCGACAAAGCAGTAACCGCTTTGGTTGCTGAAGTAAAAACACTGTCCCGCCCAACGACAACAAATAAAGAAATCGCTCAGGTTGGTTCTATCTCTGCAAACTCTGACGCTGACATCGGCGACATCATTGCAAACGCAATGGACAAAGTGGGCAAAGAAGGCGTGATCACTGTTGAAGATGGCAAATCCCTCAACAACGAACTCGACATCGTTGAAGGTATGCAGTTTGACCGTGGCTACCTGTCACCATACTTCATCAATAACCCAGAAAAACAATCCGTTATTCTGGAAAATCCATTCATCCTGTTGTTCGACAAAAAAATCTCGAACATCCGTGATCTGCTCCCAGTATTGGAACAAGTGGCTAAATCTGGCCGCCCACTGTTGATCATCGCTGAAGATGTTGATGGCGAAGCACTGGCAACTCTGGTGGTTAACAACATCCGTGGCATCCTGAAAACTGCTGCTGTAAAAGCGCCTGGCTTCGGTGATCGTCGTAAAGCGATGTTGGAAGATATCGCTATTCTGACTGGTGGTAACGTGATCGCTGAAGAAGTCGGTCTGACACTGGAAAAAGCAACACTGACAGATCTGGGGCAGGCGAAACGTGTTGAAATCGGTAAAGAAAACACGACAGTGATTGACGGCGCTGGTCAGGCTATCGCCATCGAAGCACGCGTAAAACAAATCCGCGCGCAAATCGAAGAAGCAACTTCTGACTACGACCGTGAAAAACTGCAAGAACGCGTTGCCAAACTGGCAGGCGGCGTTGCTGTGATCAAAGTCGGTGCTGCAACTGAAGTTGAAATGAAAGAGAAAAAAGCCCGCGTTGAAGATGCTCTGCACGCAACTCGTGCTGCAGTAGAAGAAGGCGTTGTTCCTGGCGGTGGCGTTGCTCTGTTGCGCGCTCGTGCAGCAGCTGGCGTGATCAAAGGCGACAATGCAGATCAAGAAGCTGGTATCAAGCTGGTATTGAAAGCAATCGAAGCACCATTGCGTGAAATCGTTGCAAATGCTGGTGGCGAACCATCTGTTGTGGTCAACGCGATCATCAACGGCACAGGCAACTACGGTTTCAATGCTGCTAATGACACCTACGGTGACATGATTGAAATGGGTATTCTGGATCCAGCAAAAGTAACACGCTCTGCATTGCAAAATGCAGCGTCTGTTGCTGGCCTGATCCTGACTACTGACGCTTTGGTTGCTGAACTGGCTGAAGACAAACCAGCTGGTGGCATGGGCGACATGGGTGGTATGGGCGGCATGGGTGGTATGGGCGGCATGATGTAATTGCCAGCTTCCGCTGATCAATATAAAAACCCTGCAACGTTAGTTGCAGGTTTTTTTACTTATGGAGAATGTCAGAATCGCTTACTGCTGATACTCACTCTGTACCCGATCTTTACTCCCTCTATCTAAGGCAACAACTGAATAAAAATCAACAATAGAGTGAATTGGACTCAGCCCCTCCCACTACTGATAAACATAAAGACATAAAACATGGCGGCTGTTCTGGCTCTCAGAAACAAGGGCGATACCACCGCTAATTCATGAGTTGATGCACATTAGCATGTGTTTTTACCACACTCAAAAATACTCTCGCCTTCTTTTTCTTAACGAAACTTGACAGTCGGCTGACGTGCTTAGATACTGCCGCTCCTGAAAGAAAATTTTCATAAATGACTGATATCGTTTTCATTTGATTGCATAGCAAGGCAAATTTCGACATCAGATGTACTGAAGTCATATGGTTTTGGAGGCAAGATGGCGCTGCAACAACTCACCGATGAGCAGATCCGTACCTGGACCCGGTCTCAAAAAGACGAATGGTGGTTCAAGAACATTTACCGTGGCGACATGGCGCAATTGACCTTGCGCTCTGCCATAACAGGTTTTTTCCTTGGCGGCATTTTAGCTGCCACGGCCTTATATATTGGCGCTAAAACAGGGATTTCGATCGGTGTAGGACTTACCTCAGTCATACTGGCTTTCGCCTTATTCAAAATACTGGATAACGCAGGTGTTGCCAAAGATTTCACCATACTCGAAAACAACTGTGCGCAATCCATTGCGACAGCGGCTGGTTACATGATCGTGCCCCTGATTACCGTCTTATCCGCATATATGATGATCACGGAAAAAGTAATTCCGTGGTGGCATATGATGATCTGGATGAGCGTTTGTTCCATATTGGGCGTGTTGGTTGCCTTTCCACTGAAGCGACGCTTTATCAACGAAGATCAACTGCCCTTTCCAGAAGGTCGCGCCAGTGGTGTAGTACTCGATGCGCTTTACAACGGCAACGCAGCCTCAGGCATGTTTAAAGCGCGTTTGCTGGCATTGACTGCACTCTGGACAGCAATTTATCAAATGCTGATCAGCGATGGCTGGATGCGTCTCGTGCAGTTCAAATTGTTGCAAATGGATAAATGGACCAGCATGCAAGAAGCGTGGAATCTGCATGAGCGCTGGGATGAGTATTATTATGCTCTGGCCGCCAGATATGATTTATGGATGCCCAATATTATGGGAGTCAGTTTCCGTACTCTTGGTCTGCGCTTTACCGTGGATGCCGCCATGCTGGGCGTTGGCGGACTGATGGGCATACGAGTAGCCAGCAGCGTTTTACTGGGTTCCATCATCAATTTTGTATTTCTGGCGCCGTGGATGATCAACAAAGGTGACATCATTCAACGTATCGCCCCCAATGGCAAAATTGTTCCTATTTCCCGCATCGAAATTGTGAATCAATGGGGCTTGTGGTGGGCGGTCAGTATTATGGTTGTGGGTTCCATTGTCAGTCTGGCTGCAAAACCAGAACTATTCATTAACATCTTCAAATCCTTCAAGAAAAATAAAGAACAGGCTCAGCAAGTTGATATTCTTGCGCATATTGAATTTCCGACACGAATTTCATATATCGGCATTCCAATCTTCAGCATTTTGTCTGCCTGGACTACGCATGCTTTCTTTGGTGTGCCTTGGTTCCTGTCATTTGTTTCCATGCCATTGATTTTTGTACTCACGGTGATCTGTGCAAATGCAATGGCGCTGACATCCTGGACACCTACAGGAGCTTTATCAAAAATCACCCAGTTCAGCATGGGTGCCATTGACAGCAGTAATCCCGCCAGCAATCTGATCCCCGCTGGCATGACTGCAGAAGTGGCATCGAATGCATCTAATCTGCTGTCAGACATCAAACCGGGCTATATGCTGGGCGCTAAACCACGCCAGCAGGCGATTGGCCACGTCATTGGTATTTTTTCCGGTGCGATTGCCTGCATCCCGCTGTATTACCTGTTATTTTTAAGACCAGATGCCAACGGCATTCGTCATACAGCCAATATCGTTTCAGACCAGTTTTCATTTCCTGGTGCAATGCAATGGAAAGGTGTTGCCGAACTCATTGCCAAAGGCGTTTCCAGCTTACCAGCGAGCGCGATTACCGCCATGATCATTGCCGCAATTGCCGCCGTAATCATCGAACTGGCGCGTTTGCTGACAAAGGGAAAATTCCCCTTATCTGCCGTCTCCATAGGTCTTGGTGTCGTGTTACCAGCAGAAGCATGTCTGGCCATGTGGCTTGGTGCTGCAGCATTCTGGTGGATGGGGCGTCGTCACAAAGAAGCCGGCACACCGGGCCATGATTTCTGGGTGGAAGGTTGCGAACCTATTTGTGCTGGTCTTATTTCTGGAGCAGCGCTGATCGGCATCGGGAATGCATTAATTAATGTATTAATATGATTTACTGATCTGAGGCGCTGATCTGATGTCATGATCAGGTCTGACTTCTGATTGATCTGTCGGCCCGTTAACGCGTTATAGCTTAACGGGCCGAACTCATTTTGCATCGGATATATGCTGGTGTAACTATCTGTACTTCAACTTCAGCATTGACGAGGAATATGTGCGAGTTGCTGTCCGACGAAACCGTCAAACGCATCCAGCAATCGCAGATATTCATCTTCCGCGTTTTCGAGCCGCATCAAGGCATATATTGTTGCCTCCAGTGTTGATAACTGATCAGCTTTGTGCGCCTTACGGATACGATAATGGCTTGCGGGCATATCGGCGAGGCTGAAGCGAGGCAAGCCTTGCAAAACAGGATTGCGGTATAACATTTTGCGACTTTTTCTCCATGTCGCGTCCAGCACAATCAACCGGATCTGCGACGCCTGCACATCTGATGTTTCCAGAACGAATTTCGGTGGTGGCAGGACCTGAATATCCTGCGCATCATTTTCTGTTGTATCGGGATACAGCAATAATGTACGCACAGGCGTCATCTCTGGCAAATAAGAGGGATTTTCGATCAGTTGCAGAAGCTGCTGCTCATCAAATTGCTCGCCGATCAACAATTGCGAATATCGCAGACTGAGATGTAAAAGGCGCGCGCTCCCTTTGGCATTACTGACTTCCAGAGGATGCTGCAATAAAATAACCTCTGTCTGATTCTGACAAGGTGAAATCCACTGACAAATACAACTGACAGAGGGACGCAGACATTGCTGGCAAGTTGGTCTTTTAATAGGCAATACGTTCATGACGGCATTGTGACCTGTTGGTATTTCTTCAGCAAGCACGATCTCGCGCAACAAGAAAAGACAGCTTCGACTATCATGTGGGAATTATTCCGCGCACTAAATCGCCTTATGAAACCTCGCTATCTTTTACTCTCCCTGATCGTTGCCCTATTAAATGCCTGCGGTGGAGGTGGCTCATCCGCCACTGGCACCACAACAACAGGTACAGGCATATCTACCGGCACCGGAGCGACAACCGGCACCAGCACAGGAACCTCCACAGGCACAACTACTGGGACAAATACAGGTACCAGCACAAGTACGGGCACATCTACCGGCAGCACGACAGATACCACAACGGGTTCCACAGGAACTGGTAGTAGTACCACGTCAGGCACTGGCACAAGTACCGACACCACAACAGGTACCGGCACCGTTGTTACTCTGGAAAAAAAAGCAGCCTTGCTGGCCGCCAAACTCGGCAAGCCATCACGCCTGCTGGTCGGACTGGGTAGTGTTGATCTTGCCTCCATACAAAAACAAAGCCTGACACCTGACATTTATGATCAGTACCTGGTCGGCGTAGGAGCTGGTTCTTGGCCGACATGGAATAGCCCTTCAGGTGCTTATGTTCAAGTGGTGGCAAAAAATGCTGACGCCATGGGTGCAGTACCCATGTTTACCTTATACCAAATGGCCAGCAATGGGGATGGCAATCTGACTGGCTTGGCCAATGCTACTTTTATGACGCAGTATTGGTCTAATGTACGTCTGCTATTCCAGCAATTACGGATTTATGGCAAGCCTGCCTTAGTGAATTTTGAGCCTGACTTCTGGGGTTATGCGCAGCGCATTTCCAACAATGCTGATCCTGCGACTATTTTTGCGCTGGTAAATACTGATGCCGACTGCAGTAATTTACCCAATAACCTGATTGGCGTCAGTAACTGCCTGATGCAAATTGCACGTAAATATGCACCGAATGCTTATATAGGCTTTCCACCACCATTGTTTGGTGATTTGCTGGCAACCTCGGTAGGTTTTTTGCAAAAACTCAATATGGACAAAGCAGATTTCATCGTCATGCAAACGCTGGACCGTGACGCTGGCTGTTTTGAAACCTCACCGCAGCCAACATACTGCCAGCGCGCAGGCACTGGCTGGTATTGGGACGAAACCAACACTACATCACCTAATTTTACTGAACATTTTGCCTTGGCAAAGAGTTACAACGTCGGATTGCAGCTGCCTGTTCTGTGGTGGCAAACTCCATTGGGAGCCCCATCCACACAAAAAGGATCCGCCACTCAATGGCGTGATAACCGTGCGCGCTATTTCCTGACGCATCCGAATGAACTGATTGCGGCAGGCGGTATCGGTGTTGTATTCAGCGCCGGCGAAGTGAACCAGACGACGATCAATACGGACGGTGGACAGTTCAAAACGCTGTCCACCAACTATTTCCTCAAACCAGCCAGCCTTCCCTGAGGATATCAGCCCAATAAATTCCTGAGGGCGACATTCAATTCCGGGTACTGAAACGTGTATGACAGCGCCTGTGCTTTCGACGGAAGCACACGCTGCCCACCGGTCAGTAATACGGACATTTCTCCCAATGCCAGCTGTAGCACAAAAGCCGGTGCAACCAATAGTGCAGGTCTGTGCAAAGCACTTGCCAGTTCGCGTGTGAATTCGATGTTTCTGACCGGATGAGGCGCAACCATATTGAAAACGCCACGTGCTTGTTCATCTTCCAGCAAACGACACACCAGTGCCACATAGTCACTGATATGTATCCAGCTCATCCATTGTCTGCCATGACCAATTCTGCTCCCCAGTCCTAAGGAAAAAGGCAAACGCATTTTTTTCAACACGCCACCTGCTGAATCAAGCACGAGGCCTGTACGTAAAATGCACACCCGCATATCCATCCCAGCAGCCTGCATCGCCGAGGCTTCCCAATCCACACACAATTGGGCTCCAAAATCTTTACCTGCTGGAGCAGATTCGTCGAGCATTATCTCTTCAGTGTCGCCAGTATCGCCATAAACGCCGATCGCTGAGCCACTTAAAAAAATGGAGGGTGGATGTTTGGCGGCCCTGACTTTTTCCATTAAAGAATCTGTCAGCGCAATACGACTATCACGCAATACCTGCTTACGCCTGGCACTCCAGCGCTGATCAACAATCGGCTCACCGGCCAGATTAATAATGGCATCCCAGACGCTATCTGCATGATAGTCATCAAGACTCCCGATAGCGTTAATAGTCTCGCCACAGAGTCTCTTCACACTTTCAGGGTGACGACTGAACACCGTAATCTGATGTCCCGCTTTACTTAATGCAGCGCATAAGCGACGCCCGATCAACCCCGTACCACCTGTCATCAAAATTCGCATTACTACCTCATGTAAAGTCAACGCACATTACATCAACGGATGTTGAAGTACAGTCTGACAATGTGCCAAATAAATTGCTTAATCGCTTCGTGACAGATAGGCGCAGGACTCCTGGTTAATGTCACTCAATTGAGACTTCATCGTGGCGTCATCATCCCCAAATCATTATGCGAACGGTGAATGCCTGTGAATGCAATGCCAGCGGATAACCAGAAAATACCCAGCGAACATCATCGCTATCGCATTTCCTCCAGAATCTTTAATGTCTCATCAAAATTCCACACCCGGCGGATTTCTATCACATCATATTGTGCCGCGATATTTGGTGGAAACGCCGCATAGCGCGCATTCAGCCGAACGATACGACGCACAGCCTCGTCAAGATCAGCCCTGCCACTGGAACGGATGATCGTGATCTCCTCCACGCTGCCATCACTGCGTATCGCGACATGAACAACAGGGTCACCCCGGGCTTTATCCTTCGCCAATTGAGAATAATTCAAATTACCGTTTCGCTCGATTTTTTGCTTCCAGCTGTCAATATACATTCGTAACGGTACATCTTTCTCAGCGCTGCCAAACACACTACGACGACGTGGGCGTTCATCGCTTTCAGACCGAGTCATTGGTGGTGTACCGCGCAGTAAGTCCAACCCCCTTGCCTGCTCACGGGCACGGTTTGCAAGTTCGCTGCCAAGCAAACTTTTCGGCAGAACAAATACCTGTGCGGTCGGTACTTGCGCTGTATTGCCGTGATCTCCGGTGCTGCTACCCTGATGGATATTGGCATTTGCAGCCTGTTGCATACTCCCTGCTGTGACTTGGGCAGTTTGTGCTGCTGGTAATGCCTGGCTGGCCGTTGTTGCTTTCGTTGCTGCCTCCATCACCTGTGCAGCAACCTGCACCTGCTCACGCTCTCTTTGTTGCATAGCAGCGCGCTCGGCTTGCTGGCGTATTGCCTGCTCCACTTTTTGCTTAGCCAAATTTTCTTCATTCTTTTTCTTACTCAGCAATTCTTCGGCTTGCGCTTTCAGTTTTTCTTCCAGTTGCTGCGCTAATTGCTGAGCCTGTCTCCGCTCCTCCTGCAACCGAACAGACTCAGCAACACGGGCATCTGCCTGCAAACTGCGTTGCTGTTCGATAATAATATCCTGTTGCTGTTTTCGTTCCTGTGTCCATGAATCTAAGGGCACCTGCATGACAAGTTCTGTCCGGCGCTGTTGCGCTGCCACGCGTCTTTGTGCTGCTTGTCGCAATGCCTCTGCACGTTCAGCTTCCTGCTCGCGACGGCTTTGCTCGTCAGCCTCCGCTTGTCGCTGCATTGTCAGTGCAGCAAGCTGGCGGCGACTGGCATCGTCGGCTTGTTGCCGATTTTCTTCGTCCATCTGTTGTATCAATTGTGGTGGCAAAACATTATCTGTACTTTTTTGCATCGCTGCTATTTCAGCTTGTCTCAGCATTTTGTCTTCATGCAATTGACGTTTTTTCTGACTTTCAGCCGCTTTCATCAATATCTCTTCAGACTGCGCATCCTTGGCGATTGCACTAGCGTCTTCCATTTTTTTATGAACATCCTCC
Organism: Undibacterium sp. SXout7W; assembly: GCF_049339385.1. NCBI lineage: Bacteria > Pseudomonadati > Pseudomonadota > Betaproteobacteria > Burkholderiales > Oxalobacteraceae > Undibacterium > Undibacterium sp. SXout7W. The sequence continues at coordinate 123,799 of NZ_JBMPPF010000007.1, forward strand.
GGATCAGGTACGGCCACAACAAAATCACTCAGTACAGCATCTTGGGCAATGATATGAGTAATGTCTGGTGCTGCTAGTGGTCGTGACCGTCTGGTTGCTGAGGTAGCGTCCTGCTTGGTTTTACTTTTGGGGGCGAGGACTGAAGACTTGCTCCTCGGTGCGACAACAGCGGATGCACGTGGCGCAAGCAGCTGCAAACCCGTTGGTGTTGATTCAGGCATTTTCTTGTCTGACGCAGGAGTATTCTGATATTTGCTCTCCGTGTTTGTAACCACGCTCACAGCGGGTGCGGCAAGTTCCGGAGCTGTCGCTGTAGTTACAGTAGCGGGCGTGTTAGCAATTTGTATGCTGAGGTCTGGCGTGGCAGCGCGCCGCTTGGACCAGGGAGCCTCCAGATCAGGTAATGCAAGACCAGGAATCCCGAACTGAAGCGACAATACAAACGCGTGAATTACCAATGAGATGAGTAATCCATACGTCAGACGTTTTTTCACTTCGTCTGGTAAGCGCTGTTCTGTGTGCGTATTAAATAAATTCATTCAGCAGGATTTGTGCCGGAGATAAAAATAGTGTCAGTTTCATTATCGCATGCAAAAACAAGCCAGCGACTATCGCCTTATTTATTGTCAGCATCCCAATCCTTGCGTTTACAACGCGTCGATACGATGTTGATAACAGCAATGTCAATGACAACCCATGCCACTATGCCAATTTCAACAACATCATGGTGGAGTTGAATCAAGAACATCGACCCAATGCGGCGTATGCTCATATTTTCAATGATTTCGGAGTCTTGGCTAGTATGAAAAAAATCTCGGTAATTGACTCACATACAGGGGGAGAACCTACCCGCGTGATTATCAGCGGCGGCCCCGACCTCGGGCATGGTTCACTGGAAACACGGCTGGAAAATTTTCGCCAGCAATTTGATCATTATCGCAGTGCAACCGTTTGTGAACCTCGTGGTTCTGATGTGCTGGTGGGTGCGCTGGCATGCACACCTACTGATCCGTCTTGTACAGCGGCCGTTCTGTTTTTCAATAATGTGGGTTATCTTGGCATGTGCGGTCACGGCATGATTGGATTTATGGTGACACTCGCACATCAAAACAAAATCAGTCTGGGTGCGCACCGCATAGAAACCCCGGTTGGTATTGTGGAAATCGAATTACACAATCATCACGAAGTCAGTGTGCACAACGTCCCTGCCTATCGTTATCGTCAAGCAGTACAGGTCGCAGTACCCGGTTATGGTTTGGTCACAGGTGACGTCGCCTGGGGTGGCAATTGGTTCTTTCTGATCAATCAACATGGTCAAGACTTGCAACTGTCTAATATCGAGAAGCTGACTGACTTTACATGGTGTGTGCGTCTCGCGCTGCAGGCTAGCAATGTCACTGGTGAACATGGTGCCTTGATAGACCATATTGAACTCTTCGGGGAGCCTGACTCAGAAGCTAATCACAGTAAGAATTTCGTCCTTTGCCCGGGGAAGGCCTATGACCGTTCGCCTTGCGGTACAGGCACCAGCGCAAAACTCGCCTGCCTGGCGGCGGATGGCAAGTTGAACGTTGGCGATGTGTGGCGACAGGAAAGTATTATCGGTAGTGTCTTTGAAGCTTCTTACCGACATCTGGAGGGGAGCAACAAAATATTGCCCAGTCTGAGAGGCAGCGCCTATGTGACCGCCGAAGCTGATTTGTTACTCAATGACGACGATCCGCTCATCTGGGGCATACGTTAAATGAACTGAGGCTGGTGAAATCTGCCAGCCTCATTCGTTCGCCTCAAAAAAACTAACGCAAAAAACGTCCATCTTTAGAAACGACCGTCAGCTCAACATAATCTGATCCTTGATGCAGAGTTTTGCTGAAATTCACGACAAAACCATCAAAATCGGTTTTCCCCATGGCATCCAGCGTATTGAGCAAGCGTTCGCTATTGACATCTTTTCCGGCACGCTTTAAAGCCTCGACCAGCACTTTGGCATCCAGAAATCCTTCTATCCCAAGGTAAGAATATTCTTTAACGCCCATCTTGCTCATTACTTTCTGATACTCACGTACCAGTGGCGTTGTCGCAGAAAAAGGGAAAGGCAACACTTGCGAAATGATCATGCCGACACCGTCTTTTCCCAATGCCCGGATGCTTGATTGCGACGCCAATACCGATAACGCAAAATATTGTATGCCTTTGACCTTTTTATTAAAGGCCTGAATAAAATCACTCGACGGCTTGCCAGTCGTGATCAGAATGATGGACTGCAACTCAGCCGCTTCCATTGTACTCACCGCCTTATCCAGATCGGAAGAGTCATTGTTGAGACTGGCCACGGCAGACAACTTTAACTGATGCCGTGCAGCAGCTTGTTCTATGCCTGCCAGTCCCTCCTTTCCGAACGCATTGTTCAGATACACCACACCGATCTTCCGGATTCCTCGTACGCTGAGGTGATCCACAATTTTCTCGGTCTCAGCGCTGTAACCGGCGCGAATATTAAACGTATGGCGATTGAATGGCTTACGGACAACATCAGCACCCGTGACAGGTGCAAAATTCACTATACTGGCTTCTTCCAGCAAAGGTAACAACGCCGTGTTGGCTGGAGTGCCTATCATGCCAAATAAAGTCAACGCTTTTTCTTTTTCGATCAATTGCCTGGCATTGAGCAATGAGCGGGCAGCATCATACCCATCATCCAGTACCACATAGCGCAATTTACGACCGTTCACACCACCTTGTGCATTGACGTAATCAAAGTACGCTTTGGCACCATTCGAATGTGCAACGCCAAGCTCAGCAAGAATGCCGGTCAGCGCTGTCGATTGTCCGATCACGATATCGTTACTTTGTGCAAACGTCGTCTTGTAAGCGAGCAGTAACAACGATAAAAATACTATTTTAATAACAAAAAATGGTCCTGATAATTTATTCCACATAGCGTCTCCTGAAAATTTTATATTGCACAGCAAAGAATACTGGCATCGTTTTATATATATTCCGGCGACACTTGTGGCGCACCATAATCATGGTAATGGCTTGTGATGCCACTATCTGAACCGGTGAGAATAAAGCAAGAAAGATAGAAAGTTTGTCTTACAAATGACTTTTTTTACACAACTGAGGATATCAGTGCAAATTGCCGAGAAATTAAGCATATTCAGCACTACAATTATTTGTCTGATATCAAATAACAACAAGATACATATCAAAAAATAAGTAAAAAATGTATTTTTGGCTTGAAATGATGCTCATTAAAAACATTTCCACAGAGTATCTATATAATCCGTCGTGAAAATAATGAGAGACGTCACTTTATGCGTATGAACACCCCCGTCACCGATATTGAGTACGAACTCAGTACATCTGAGACCATCGTGTCGACGACTGATTTACAAGGCAATATTACTTATGCCAATCCCTATTTCATCCAAGTCAGTGGTTACTCTGAAGAAGAGTTAATCGGTGCGCCGCAAAATATTTTGCGCCATCCTGATATGCCCGTAGAAGCATTTGCTGATTTGTGGAAAACGATCAAGAGCGGTCGTGCCTGGACTGGCATGGTCAAAAACCGCCAGAAAAGCGGTAATTTTTATTGGGTGCTGGCCAATGTCACGCCGGTCTTTGAACATGGCAATGTAATTGGATACTTGTCAGTCAGAACCAAGCCCAGCCGCCAGCAAATCAAGGCAGCAGCAGCTTTATACAAAGAAATGAAAGCGGGCAATCCGAAAAAAATTGTCATTCATCATGGCATGCCCAGAAGAACCGATCTGCGTGGCAAGCTTGCCAGCTTTCAGTATCTTTCTATTGGCAAACGGATCAACTGGAACCTGTCTTTGATCATGCTGGTTTTGTTGTTGACGATACTGAACACCGCTATATCCAAAGAAAAAAATCCTCTCTGGCTAATAGCGCTATGGGGAGTTGCTTTTTTCAGTACCGGATATTTATGGTATTCATTACAGAAATCCATCGTCAAACCACTGAAACAGGCATTACGTGCGAGCCAGATTATGGCTGGTGGCGACCTTACGCAGGAAATCGTGGCACATGCCAGTGATGACATGGGACGCTTATTGGCTTCATTGCGTCAACTCAATATCAATCTGTATTCAATCGTTGGCGATGTCCGTCGCAATTCAGATCAGATACGCATCGCCACCCACGAGATTGCCACGGGGAACATGGATTTATCCGGACGTACCGAATCACAGGCATCTGCACTGGAAGAGACGGCGTCGAGCATGGAACAACTTGCCGCCACAGTGCAAAACAATACCGATCATGCCTTGCAGGCAAACCAGATGGCCAGTACCGCATTTGATGTGGCAGACCGTGGCGGCGTGATTGCCTCGCAAGTTGTCACCACGATGGAAGATATCAGCAGTTCGTCCAAAAAAATTGTCGATATCATCAGCCTGATTGAAGGAATCGCTTTCCAGACCAATATTCTGGCGCTGAATGCAGCTGTTGAGGCGGCACGAGCTGGGGAACAAGGGCGTGGTTTCGCAGTTGTCGCCAGTGAGGTCCGGAATCTGGCGCAGCGCAGTGCCGTCGCAGCCAAGGAAATCAAACAACTGATTGACCTGTCCGTTGGTAAAATCGACGCCGGTACTCAACTCGCAGAACGCGCCGGACATACGATGCGTGACATCATTGAGTCAGTCGAAAACGTGCGTAGCATCATGCATGAAATCGCTGCTGCCTCGCGCGAGCAAAGCGCAGGTATCACCCAAGTCAATGCAGCCATTACTCAAATGGACGACGTCACACAACAAAATGCAGCGCTGGTAGAACAAGCAGCTGCAGCCGCAAGCAGCCTGGAAGACCAGACAGTTAAGGTCGTGAAAGCGCTGGCATTATTCAAGCTGGAGAAAAAATGATTAACAGCGGTATGCAGCGTAGCTGCATCCGCGCCTCAGTTCAAAAGCCAGAAGCAGAATCAGATTCAACATAAAATCGTAGTCAACGTTCTAGCAACGTATCCCGATACTGCGTGGGCGTCATCCCCACCGTCGCCTTGAACACACGAGAAAAAGCACTGTGATCCTGATAACCACACGCCTGAGCTATTTCCGTAATACTGTCTGCGGATTCAGCCAGCAGCTTTGCCGCAGCATCAAGGCGGATTTTCATCATCATCTGACGCGGTGTCAGCGAAAAAATTTTCTGAAAATACCGCTCCAGCTGCGACACTGATAAACCCGTCAAATGGACCAATGTCGCCATCGATACCTGATCCGCCACATGCTGATGGAGATGTGCCACAGCAGCCGCAATTTTTGCATAGACAGGATGATGATTATCTGGCGCAGCCAGATCACGTGAAATTCCGGCAACGCCGATAATATGCTGACGATGATTATACAAAGGTATTTTTTGTGTCATACACCAGCCAGCTGTGCGATTAGGGTAAAGATGTAATTCGAGTTGGTTGCGGATCACACAACTACCACGCAACACCGACTGATCCTGTGCGGAATAAGCCGCTGCCATCGAGCCAGGAAACAACTCTGCTACCGTACGCCCCAGCAAAGCCGATTTTTCCCGTAACCCACAGCGCCGAACCAGGGTTTGATTGACGACGATATATTTGCCTTGATCGTCTTTCACGAAAAAAACGATATCGGGCATGGCATCAAATAAGGCTTCTGAAAAAAAAGCATCACGGAGACTCAAGCCCAGTGTTCTTCGCTGTTCTGACCAATCCACTGCCGCAACTTTGCTCATGCTTTTCCCGTGTGTATTGAACGAAATGGAAAGGAGTGCAACTGAATCAGAAGCGGCTGAATATGGATAGCGTCTTAATATTGGGTAAGACTTCTGTCGTCAGCCAGCACTTACAATGCCTCATCTGAACATTAGCATAGCGTCACTCGCCGCGCCGCGCTGGTAAATCAGAAAAGCAATGCCGGTGCAGTTCGTAGACATAGAGCAAGTCATTCAACACAGCAACCACATGAAACCATGAACAGGCTGCGATTTCAGATAAGGCCGCCACTCATGTTATGTGCTTGTTATGTGCTTGATGTGTTTGTCATACCCTCGTTGTGTCCCCGACATGCCAGTCCGGCAAACGCTTTTCAATAAAGGCTTGCACACCTTCCTGCGCTGAAGCGTCCATCATGTTACACGCCATCGTCTGACCCGCAATCTGATAGGCAGCTTCAATACCCATGTCCAACTGCTTATAAAATAGCTGCTTGCCCATACTGATAGCCACTGCTGGTTTGCGAACAATGCTAGCAGCCAATGATGCAACAGCAGCATCGAGCTGATCGTTAGCAACCACACGATTGACCAGTCCACGCTGCATGGCGGTGTGTGCATCGATAAAATCCCCCGTCAGCAGCATTTCCATTGCCTGCTTACGTGACACATTACGTGACAAGGCAACCGCAGGTGTTGAGCAAAATAAACCGACATTCACTCCCGATACAGCAAAGCTGGCATTCTCTGCCGCTACTGCCAGATCACACATGGCAACCAACTGGCAACCAGCAGCAGTAGCCAGTCCGTGTACCCGCGCAATCACAGGTTGTGGCAATTTCTGTATTGCGATCATCAACTTGCTGCACTTCTGAAATAACTGTTGGTAATAACTAGCGTCAGGATGCTGCTGCATCTGTTTCAGATCATGTCCAGCACAAAACGCTTTTCCAGCCGCAGCCAACACCACGACGCGCACCTGTGGCTCCTGCGCAATGGTTTTAAATACCGTCAGCAATGCATCCAACATTTCTTCAGACAATGCATTAAAACGTTCGCCACGGTTTAATGTCAGCGTGGTAATGCCAGCAGCATCCTCACGTACCACCCAGGGAGATGATGTTGAGTGACTCATTCTGCCTCGCCCTCCTCATCTGGCTCCATACCGGTCTGGACACTCTTTCCTTGTCCCAGCAATACAGGCGGTACATAAGTTGCCAGCAAATGTTCGCGGCTGGCCGGCGTTTCCAGACTGATGCGCCCCAGAGCACCGCTACGATAGTCAAGCAGTAGCGTGTGGGATGCCTTTTCAAAATCCCAATCACCGCCTTTGAGCTTGTAACCACGTTTTTTTGCAACACCTTCCACCACAGCAACCGCATCCATCCCTTCCAGATCAAAACCATAGCGGGTCACCAGCGACTTCGGATAGTGAATCAGCAATTGCTCGGCAAGGAAAGTCGCGATCTCTTCTTCGATCAGCGCATTGATACCGATCGCATGACTAGCCGCCAGCATCAGGCCGTCGGTAGGATGTTCGATCTTCGGCCACAACATGCCCGGCGTATCGGTCAATATCATGTTTTTACCGAGATACAACCGTTGCTGCGTCTTCGTTACCGCAGGTTCATCACCGACGTTGGCAACGCGTTTTTTCAGCAAGGCATTCATCAGCGTCGATTTACCGACGTTAGGAATGCCCATGATCATCATGCGTAAAGGCTTCGTCGGCACGCCACGATGCGGCGCGAGCTTCAGTGCAAAACCGGGCACCTTGGCGACGTCCGCCGGTTTTTTGCAGCTCATCGCGACCGCAAACACGTCTTTCTGGGCGTTGTAGTAGTCCAGCCAGAATTTAGTGGCATTCGGATCAGCCAGATCGGCTTTGTTTAAAATTTTCAGGCAAGGGCGTTGGCGGAAAACGCGCAGTTGCTCCACCATAGGATTGCAACTCGCCTGCGGAATGCGGGCATCCAGCACTTCTATCACCAGATCGGTGTTTTCCATGGTTTCCGCCGCCTTCTTGCGGGCAGCGTTCATGTGGCCGGGGAACCATTGTATCGACATACTTATTCTTCTTTTGAGCAAAAACAAAGCGATATTGTACGTAAGTCTGCCGATCTTGCGCCGGAAGTTTGGATTTTCACGGCTTTTTCGCTTAATTTGCCGTATGTTCAACAGCACATAACTTAGGACTTACGCAAAATTGTCCCAGCAAGGCATGGCGACGAAGGCTGTACGTGCTTGTACAGCGTTTCGTACAATAAGGAGCCATAACACCGCTGAGGCAGTTTTGCGTAAGTCCTTTTGCGTGAGTCCTATAACTCTCTTTTGATGACCGACTTAATTATCCGCCGCTGTTCTGGCCAATTGTCGCAAGACATAAGCCGCCGCCGCCATACCAAATGATGCTGTGACGACAATAGAAGAACCAAATCCAGCACAATTAAGACCCGTAATTCCAGCATTTCCACCATTTTCGCTGTTCACGACTTGCTCATTCTCTGAACTGATCTCCACGGCGCATGCCTCCGCTGTTTCCGGCATGGTCAGCACTTCCATGGAAAATACCGCATCAATACCAAATTTGCTTTTGGCTCCGCGCGGAAACCCATGATTCTGGCGCAGACGTTTTCTTACCAACGCTAACAATGGCTCTTGCTCGGTACGTGACAAATCCCGAATTTCAATTTTACCGGGATCCATCTGACCACCGGCAGCACCAATCGTAATGAGGGGGATGCCTTGCTGACTACAGTAGGCAATCAACGCCGTTTTTGCCTTAACGTTGTCAATTGCATCAATCACATAATCAAAATTTTTCTGCCCCAGCATCTCTTCAAGATTGTCAGGCGTCACAAAATCTTCTACCTCAGTCACCTGACAATAAGGATTAATCAATGCAATACGCTCGGACAGCGCACTTACTTTGGCTTTCCCCAAGGTATCACTGTGAGCTTGTATCTGACGATTGATATTCGATTCAGCAACATTATCCAGGTCAATCATCGTCAGACGCCCGATAGCACTACGCGCCAGCGCTTCGACCACCCAGGAACCGACACCACCAACGCCAATGATGCAAACATGGGCAGTTTTAAAACGTTCCAGCGCAGCTGCGCCATACAAACGGCCAACGCCACCAAAACGGCGCTCAAAATCGATATCTGTGTGTTGTTGCATAATAGGAGAGAGAATGAATTCAGCCGCCATTTTACAAGAGCTGAATTGATGTGTCGCAAGCGCTGGCCGTATCTGTATTGCATAATGCTGCTATCAACCTCAACATGAGACTATCGTGAATCCATTCTTCGACAATGCTCCGGGTTTTGACCAGCCGCTGGCCGTACTGAAACACTGTCATGACCGCATTCGCAAACAACTGGCAACGCTGGATAAGTTATTGGCACATTTGCCCGTCTATGGTGCGGATCAACAGGCGCAGCAAGCGGCACAGGCGGTGCTGCGTTACTTCAGCAAAGCAGCACCATTGCATCACGAAGATGAAGAAATCGATTTACTGCCAACGCTGCAACAAACCGCACAAGACGCCGATGCGGCCTTGTTGCAGCAATTATTACCAACCATTTTGCAGCAGCATGAACAAATGGCATCACAGTGGCACGTGATTGAAGCACAACTGAATCAGATCGCCGAAGGCAGCAGTGCCGCATTGTCAGCATCGGCCATACAGGATTTTGCTGCTTTATATGCTACTCACATGGAAATTGAAGAGACCCAAATTGCGCCAATGGCTCAGCGGTTGTTCAGCGAGCAACAAATGCAGGCATTGGGTCAAGCTATGCAAACCCGTCGTGCAATTTGACAAAAATCTGACAAACATCCAACAAGCACATCGAATATATTTACAGACAATAAAGGAATCCTATGTCTATCGCCGATCTCCGTAAAGATTACCAGCAAGCCAGTCTGTCTGAAGCAGATGTGGCGAATAATCCGTTTCAACAATTCGGTACCTGGTTTGAGCAAGCATTAAAAGCTGATGTTGCTGAAGCCAATGCCATGAGTCTGGCCACGGTCAATGCAGATGGACGCCCGACATCGCGCATCGTGCTGATCAAGGAATTCGATGATCGCGGCTTTTCCTGGTTCACCAACTATGACAGCGCGAAAGGTCATGATCTGGAAAAAAATCCGTTCGCAGCCTTATTATTTTTCTGGACAGCACTAGAGCGCCAGGTACGCATTGAAGGAAAAATAGAAAAAATCAGCGATGAGGAAAATGATCGCTATTTCCAAAGTCGCCCGCTGGGCAGCCGTCAAAGCGCCAACGCATCACAACAAAGCCAGCCAATCGCGGATCGTCATGCATTGGAACAACAATTGGCAGCCGTCGTCGCTGAATTTGGCGAGCAGCCACCACGACCTGCGCATTGGGGTGGCTATCGTCTGGTGCCGGAAAAAATAGAATTCTGGCAGGGGCGCAGTTCCCGCCTGCATGACCGTATTGTCTACACCCGCAACGCAGACCAGCAATGGAGCATCAGCCGCCTGCAACCTTAATCAATCCCCCCGTCCCTTCATGCAGATGCGGGGCATACAGTCGCGCATCTGCTATCCTTGATTGGCAGCTCCAATCAACAGTCTCCACTAAAAGTACCCTGGCAACATTGCAGGTAAAGGTACCAGCGCAAGTTCGGATACGGACACTGTTTTCACGTCATCAAATCAACATATCTGCATGTTATTCTCGGCGCTTTATTGAAGATCCGCAGTTACCCCATGCGCAAGAAAAAAATTCTGCTGTTAAGCGTCTCAGCTGGTGCCGGACATCAGCGTGCAGCCGAAGCAATACGCGTACGTGCAGTACAAAACGAATCTCATCTGGATGTCCTGCATCTGGATGTAATGAATTTTGTTACAACAGGTTTTCGAAAAATCTATACCGATTTTTATATTCGCTTGGTTAACAAGGCGCCAACACTGTGGGGTTACCTCTACCACGCTAGCAATGAAGCCGAGGCTGACAGCACGTTACAACGTCTGCGTCGCGGCATTGAGAGGCTGAATGCAAGATCACTGCTGACAGCGATCGCCGATTTCCAGCCTGATGCCATCATCTGCACGCATTTTTTACCAGCAGAATTGCTATCACGGCTACTACAAAAACAACGTCTGGCATGCCCGGTCTGGGTACAGGTAACCGATTTCGATCTGCATAAAATGTGGGTCCATGATCACATGGCTGGCTATTTTGTTGCGAACGAAGAAACTGCCTATCGTGTGCATCTGAATGGCATCAGCAAAGAAAAAATTCACATTACCGGCATCCCGATCATGCCTGAGTTTATGCAACTGGCAAATCGCCAGCAATGCGCTGCTGACCTTGGCATTGATCCGGCACGCACCACAATTTTACTAATGGGTGGCGGCGCCGGATTAGGTCAACTGGATCAGGTTGCAGAAGGCTTATTAAATACACAGATGGACATTCAACTGATTGTCCTCGCAGGTAAAAATCAACAGGCTCTGACATCCCTGCAGCAATTGGAAAAACGGTATCCGGGTCAATTAGTTCCACTCGGTTTCAGCAACACAGTAGAACGACTGATGGCCTGCGCCGATCTGATCATTACCAAGCCCGGCGGACTCACAACCGCAGAGTGCCTGGCGTCAGGATTACCGATGCTGGTCAATTCGCCCATTCCTGGGCAAGAAGAAAGAAATGCAGATTTTTTGCTGGAGCAAGGCGTAGCGCTGAAGGCTATCGATGATATCAGCCTGCGTTTTCATATCGAATTTTTGATGACACATCCTGAAAAACTGGCAGACATGCGTCGTAAAGCACAAGCACTGGGAAAACCGGAGGCCGCAGCCAGCGTCCTCAGGCAAATTCAGTTATCAACCTGATTCGTTTGATTTTTTACCCTACTTCTCACCTGACTTATCACGTACGATGCAAACATCTTATCCACGTATTTTTTTGACTTTATTCTGGGTATTGTTACTGGCTTTATTTTTTGCGCAGGTCGAAATACAAATCGAAGGTGCCTCAGGCTGGGGTGGGAACTTACCGACATGGCGCATAGAAAAACACTGGCTACTTGATCTGCTCTGGGGTGGTCGCGCAATGACGGGTTACCACGCCTGGGTCTTCCCGTTTATTGCCATGTTTTTTCATTTCCCATTTTTCTTGATGCAGCAATGGAGCATCAAATCAGAAGCCCGAACACTTTCCTGTCTGATCATCTTCTGGATCATCGAGGACTTCATGTGGTTTCTCATGAATCCCGCATATGGTCTGCATCACTTTAATCAGATTGACGCACATTGGCATAAGCACTGGGTATGGGGTACTCCGATTGATTACTGGATTGGCGGTGCAGTCAGTATTTTTTTATTCTGGCGTTCGAATCAAAAATAAAGCACAGACAAATCCCGTCCCTGTTATCACTATGCGCCAGCATAACATCAACCCATATCACACCATATCGGCGCAGACCAGACACATTCGCTATATTACGAAAGTCCCTATTCAACACTGCATTTCTGCACAGTGCTGTATCTGTATCGCATAAGAAGACAAGACCTGAAATGATGGGTCTTTACGCGGCCATATCAAACCAACTCCATCGTCGGTATAGCGCGGTACCACATGTAAATGCAGATGTGGCACGGTTTGCCAGCCAGCTTCTTTATTGGTTTGCAGTACCGTAATACCGTCTGGATGAAACACCTGATCAATTGCTCTGGCAATGCGTCTGGCAACCCGCATCATGGCTTCCACTGAAGCTTCATCTGCCTCCATCAGTGTGGGATAAGGTTTTTTGGTCGCGACCAGTACATGGCCCGGATTGAGCTGTCCGGCATCCATGAAAGCAAATACCCATGCGTCCTCATACACTTTGGCACATGGCAACTCGCCGGACAGCAAGCGTTCAAAAATAGTCGGCATTTTTTATCCAGATCAGATGAAGCATCTCAGTTGAGTATTTTGCTGGCAAAGAGCTTCCGTGCTTTTGCCACTTTAGGAGCGACGACCACAGCACAATATCCCTGTTGCGGATGCTGCCGGAAATAATTCTGATGATAATTTTCGGCAATAAAAAATTGTGGTGCCTCTGCAATCTCAGTCACCACAGGGTCCTCCCACACAGCCGCCATCTGCGCTTTCACTTCACACGCAATCGCTTCTTGTTGTTGATTATAAAAATAAATGACTGAGCGATATTGTGTACCGACATCGTTACCTTGCCGGTTTAATGTCGTTGGATCATGGATGGTAAAAAATATTTCCAACAATTCACGATAACTGATCTGCTCCGCATCAAAACTCACACGCACAACTTCCGCGTGTCCCGTACGCCCAGTACAAATCTGTTCATAGGTAGGATGATCAGTCGCACCGCCCGCATAGCCCGATTCGACTTTCAGAACACCACGTATCTGCTGAAACACCGCCTCTGTGCACCAGAAGCAACCACCACCAAGCACTGCTATTTCTGTCATTTTCTACTCCTGAATTTTCTACATGACATCATTGACGTACCACCACAGCCCTCTTACAACAAAATACAAGCAAATACAGAGCCTGATTCTATTCCGACTGAAAATCCCAGTCAGGTTTGGCTATTTAAAGAGTCCGCAAATAATCGTCCAATTTGGCAAACGTACCACCGAATCCTTGTTCCATACCGCTACGTGCGGCGTCAAAGGTGGTATTTCCCTCCTGATCGGAATTCCAGGGTTGCCAGGTGATAGTTACTTTTGTAGAGGTATCTTCAAGCTTTTCAAAAGTGGTGACCGCCAGCATTTCAAGCGGCCATGTCGGAGACATTGGGTGCCTGGTCATACCACCTTTCTGATCGGAAAAAGATTGTATGAGAGTCAGTTGTGCATCAGGGATGATGTCACGAAATACTTGTTTCCCCCACATTTGCATACCGTTTGGCCCTTCCAGACCGTAGTGATATGTTCCACCAATCCTGAAATCCATCACCGCATGAATGGTTTTAAAGCCTTCAGGACTCATCCAATTTTGTAAATGCTCAACCTCAGTATTGACTTTAAATAACAGTTCACAAGGCGCATTGAAAATTCTGGAAATACTAAACGGAGCAACAGTTTGTATCATGGTTATTTTCCTTTGGTTGAAGTGACAAGGTATTTGCAATACTGAAGCGGACGACGAAGCACTTAACACCTCGCTTACATTCACCTTCAGATTATTAACGTAGCATTTAATTACTGACGAAATGCGTCTATTGCGTCTATTACGTATATTACGTATATTAAAACTCGTTTTCTTGTCGAAGCAGAATCCGGCTGATGATAAAAGCCTCACCTTGACAATATAATTCCGGATGATCGGGGATTAATTTTGCCTCGCTTACTGCCTCTAAACAACAGCAGGGTTACATTTCTAACAAACGCCGTTGGCGCTCTTTTTCTTCCAGAATAGCAGACTCAATTTCTTCCAATACAGCGCCAACATCCGCCTGATGCGTATCAAGTTCAACGATGCCGGTGAGCGGCGTATCGGGTGTCAGTAAGCCATCAGTGTATAAGGCCCATATTTCTTTACCGTACTGCGTTTCCGCCAGTTCAGGGGCAAACTGGGCAAAGTAGGTAGCCAGGTTAGCGACATCACGCTCCAGCAATACTTCCGCTTCGGTATTACTCGCGGCGTCAATTGCCTGAGGCAGGTCAATGATCACCGGCCCTTGCTCGTCGACCAGAATATTATATTCAGACAAATCTCCATGAATAATCCCGGCACACAGCATCAGTACAACCTGATGCAGCAATTGCGCGTGATACTCTCTGGCCATTTCAGGTGTCAGTTCTACGTCATTGAGTCGCGGTGCCGCATGTCCGGCTGCATCAGTCACCAGATCCATCAGCAGTACGCCTTCAAAACAGATATAGGGACGCGGCACTTTGACACCGGCGGCGGCCAGGCGGTACAAGGCATCTACCTCGGCATTTTGCCAAACTTCTTCCTGCATTTTTCGGCCATAGCGAGTGCCTTTTTCCATCGCGCGTGCCTGACGGCTATTTTTAACTTTTCTCCCTTCCTGATAAGAAGCAGCGTGCTTGAAACTGCGTTGACTCGCCTCTTTATACACTTTGGCGCAACGAATGTCTTCGCCACAACGGACGACATAAACAGTCGCTTCTTTTCCACTCATTAACTGGCGCAGAACCTCGTCAATCAATCCTTCTTCTACCAGTGGTTGTATTCTTTTTGGTGTTTTCATGAGCGGGTGGGGCTTCTAATATTCCTACGTTATCAGGACTGATGCAAAATTGTCCCTGAAAGGCCAAATAAGCGTCTTGTACTTGGAGGTACATCACTTGCAGGTGATGTTCGCTTCGCATGCAGGCGACATGTTGCCTGAAATCCTGGTACATCATGGCGACGACGGTAGTACTCGCCTGTGGCCTTGTATTGGACTTGTACAACGGCGAGCCATCAAGCCGCTGGAGCTATTTTGCGTCAACCTTTTTTACACTATATTTTGTCCGCAAAACAGGACAGCATTCTACTGCCTCAACAAATCGGGTTTAACGACGCGGTTTTCCGGGACGTTGCGGTGCCGTGTGTGGACGCGACTTATTTCTGTTAGCGTAAATGGTTTCAGCATCCTGCACTGCACGCTCTTGTGTGCGCATTTCTTCATGATCGTCGTGCAAAGTAAAAAAATCAGCGGCCTGCGCACGCATCACATGCTTGATAGCATCTTCATCAGTGACATCATATTTTTCTGTGATTAATGTCGTGACTTCGTCCAGGTATTCTTCGTAGGTCATCATCTTGGTATTCCGATCAATGTAGAGGTATGCAGCCAGCTGATGCACGTCGTCCGATGTGCGCCGTGCCAGTGTTACAGCATGCAGAGGCTAAGCATTGTACACGCGCCAGCACTGCAGCCTCTCATTTAGCGAGTGAGGCAATGCGTAGTTCAGAATACGGCATCAGAACCGTTCTCGGCTACAATGCCGCCTTTCGCGAACGATATCATCGGAGAAAGTTTTATGAGCATCATTATTCACGACGCCTTACGTGCCTATATAGACCCGTTGACAGAGCACGAATTTGCAGCGCTGGAACGTAGTCTGTTGACTGAAGGTTGTCGCGATGCGCTGGTCTGCTGGGGAGATGTTCTGATTGATGGACATAATCGCTACGCTATCTGCCAACGGCATCAGATTCCTTTTAACGTGATACAAAACAATCAATTTAACAATATTGAAGATGTGCAACTGTGGATGATTGACAATCATCTGGCTCGCCGCAGCGTCTCTGATTTTCAACGTGGAATGTTGGCTCTGCGCAAGAAAGAAATCATGCTTGCCAGAGCAACGGAGCAGGAAACAGCACCGGCCGACGTAGAAACAACTGACGTTGCAGTCCCCATCATCAAGACAACCCAGAGCCGTCAGGAAATCGCCCGGGCCGCCGGCATCAGCAGCAATGCCGTGGTACAGATAGAAAAAATTCAGCGGGCAGCCGCTCCTGAGCTGGTTGGCGCTGTACGCGATGGCACCATTTCTATCAGCGCCGCAGCGGCGATTGCTTCACTACCCGATGCGGAGCAGCGCACGGCTGTTGCCGGCGGACGTAAGGAGTTACAACAAGTTGCCCGACAGGTCAGAGAGAAAATTCGGGAACAACGCGCGCCTAAAACATCTTCACAGCCCAAAGAAGAAAAAGAGAACGCTGTACCAGCAACTGCCAGCGATGCGGTTCATTCACAGCAAGACTTATTGCAACAAATCGCCACGCTGAAAAGCGAAAATATCAGGCTGAATGAAGAACTTGTACAACTGAAAGCAGCGTTGGCTGCCGCAGGCGAATAAACTGTCAAGGGTTGAAATTACGTCAGAAAGCATATGGCGTGGCAGCCTGGTTACACAACAGTGGTCAGGCATAGCCTATCGGTGGATACTGGAGGCAGATCTGCTGTGATTGCTATTCACTTCACATTTACCACCATGTTGCCATGATAAAAGCTCCCCATACAACCCATACTCGCGACAACCGCACCTCAAAAAGACTTCTGAGTAAGTCGCGTGGTGACGAAGCACATTTGCAACTTCTTCAGGACTTGCATACAGCCCATGAAGGCAAACCCTTCGTATTCAATGACGACCACTTGCGCCTGTTATACCTGAGCCCGGAATGTATGCAGAGCGCAATGCGTCTGGATGCCCCTGAACGGCTGATCTGCGGCTATTCGCAGGTGATGATGGGATTCCTGCTATTAAATCCCACACCTCGCCATATCATCCTGGTCGGTCTGGGTGGTGGCTCGCTGGTCAAATACTGCTATCGCTATTTGCCTGACTGCCGCATTACGGCAATCGAGATCAATGCCGATGTGATTGTATTACGCGATCAGTTCCTGATACCAGCGAATGATGAGCGCTTCTGCGTTATTCATGCCGATGCGCTGTCCTGCCTGACCTCTATGCAATCGGAGTCCGATGTGATTTTGATCGATGCATATGATCAGCATGGATTAGTTCCTGCCCTGAATACTGCCGAGTTTTATCAAGATTGTTATCGCAATTTACGCTCTGGCGGAATCTTGGTCAGTAACGTGGGCGGCAAACCCAGCGTGCTGGCTCCCATGCTGAGTCGCTTACGACAGCAGTTTGCACGACAGGTTTGCTGGATCAAGTCACCAGATAGTTATAACCTGATTGTCTTTGCCATCAAAGAATTTCCTCATGCCATAGAAAAACTAAAAACAAGCCTGATGAAGCAAACAGAATACCCAGAACTCACCCTGACTCAGCTCCCATCACTGATGCATCATATCGATCTGATCAATGACGATGGCGAAATACCCGCGTTACTGAATGATTTACGTCATCTGTTGGTCGAAGACCCAAAAGTGCCACAAAGTTATGCAGCGTGGAAAACATACGTACTTGCCTGAAAGACTTTTTGTTGTCGGATCGGATAATTTCTGGCAAGCTTTCCTACACCGATCATTGCGCCGCAGAAGCGCTGGCAACAGCTTTGGAGAAATAAGCCATGTATGATGAAAACGATTTTTTTGCCATATCAAAATTCTTAAAACTAGGTGTCAAAATCAGTTTCAAAAATCCTATGGGACAAAATCCGATATTCCACACCAGTTTCCCCAATCCCAAAGGCGGCATGGTGACTATCGACGAAAAAAATTTATATGATGTGGAAAGAAAATTACGCAGCCTGATCGGCAGCGATGTTCCAGTAAAAACAAAATTATCACCATTTGTTTATCTGGGAACGAATTTCCGTGGGCTGTTATATTGCACCAAAGGTTCGAACGAATATGTTGTACAAGAAACGCACGACCTGTTCGGTACCGAATCAAAGCGTGTTGTTCGTCAGGCCGATAGTTTTTTACAATTACTGAGTTGATACGGTCAGTCTCTGCGGGTTTTATCACTCAGAAGTGTATATTTGGTATGTCTTAGCGTCGAATGAAAGGCTAGCAGCGACGATACAACGCAATGCATCAATCGCTTACAGGTCAACGCCACAGATCAACCGATTGCGCTTAATACCAGCGCCAATTCCGTACGGGTTTCCTGCATCAGAGCTTCAATATTATCCGCATCAATCTGCAACGTTTTTAGGGCATGCGGGACATTATCCCAGTCCAGATCATGGATGGATTCGTTGACAAAGTGGGCATCGAGATAATCGGCGGCAGCCACAACGTCGATCAGTGTCGGACGTCCACCCTGGCTGACAGGATAGTCTTTATGATCAAGCACTGCAGAACGGATATCGTCAGCGATTTCCCAGTCCTCCAAAATAGCAGCTCCGATACTGGCGTGCCATTGATCAATCAGATTCCACAATAACTGCTCGGAAGAAAATAATTCGCGGTAATGATGAGCGCGATTGAGTATGTAAAACTTACCTATGTCATGCAGCAAACCTCCCAGCATCGCTTTATCTGCACTCAGCTTGGTGAAATTACGTGAGATCACCATCGCCAAGGCGGCCACACGCAGACTTCGACGCCATAGCCCGTCCATCTGGCTGGTCAGATTGCCGTTATATTTATTCTCGGCCAACTGCTTCATGCCGATGGAAATCGCTATGTTGCGAATAGCAGCAAAACCCAGTAACAAGGTCGCCGAGCGTAAATCGCTGATTTTACGACCTTGAGGATTAAATGAGGAAGAGTTACTGAGATGCAAAACCTTGGCAGACAATACTGGTTCGGTGCCAATAATTCGCGCAACCATCTCGGTAGAAATATCAGGGTTACTTAGTGCCTTGCGGATTTTCATGGTGGCACTTAAAGAAGTGGGAAACACCAACTTCTTCGCCGACAGCTCCGCTGTAAAATCTTCAATGAAAGCAAACTCGGCTGATTTATCTCTGTGCATAAGGATATCGCCACCGGGGCTGTTGTACACTGATTATGGAATGCTGCTTCAGGCTGCAAAGATTGAACTTCGTCGTTATTGCAGCTTGCGAAGATAACCTGTGCAGCATTACTTCTTGGCATTATTGATTTACTATCGCGGGTTTCAGTTTGTCTTCTGTGACTGATCATGCGGCAATCAGTCATCAGGATAAACTAAAACAAGAAGCACTGTCCGTGAAATGCGCTATTTTCAATACGCAGCACTTCGGCAAACATCAACGATAGAGATTAATGGCATCACGGGTTTCTTGCGCTACGCGTCTTGCTGCAGCTGTATAAGTTTCGCCCGGCTGGGTTGTGGCATACAAAATGGCTCTGGAAGAATTGATCATCATCCCGGTACCACTCGCTGTTTTACCCGCCTGTACTGTTGCAGCAATATCTCCGCCCTGTGCGCCTATACCTGGCACAAGCAAAGGCATATCACCAACAATGCTGCGAACTTGCGCCAGTTCATTCGGGAAAGTTGCTCCAACTACCAGAGCGCATTGTCCACTGGTATTCCATTGATCAGCGACCAACTTTGCCACATGTTGATATAAGGGTTTGCCAGCCACATCCAGAAATTGCAAATCAGATCCGCCAGCATTCGATGTTCTGCATAACACAATGACACCTTTGTCTTTCCATTCCAGGTACGGTGCGACAGAATCAAAGCCCATATACGGATTGACGGTCACAGCATCTGCCGCGTAGCGCTCAAATGCTTCACGCGCATATTGTGCTGCTGTCGCCCCAATATCACCGCGTTTTGCATCTAATATCACAGGAATATGCGGATATGCGGATTTAATATAGCGGCAAATAGCTTCTAACTGATCTTCGGCACGTAAGGCCGCAAAATAAGCAATCTGCGGTTTAAACGAACATGCCAGGTCTGCCGTTGCATCAATAATTGATTTACAAAATTGATAAATCGCATCAGGCTGCGTAAGCAATTCAGCAGGAAAACGACTGATATCAGGATCCAGCCCGACACACAATAAAGAATCATTGTCGCGCCATGCGGCAGAAAGTTGTTCGATAAAATTCACAGCACACCTCAATCAATTGGCATGGCTCACCATGCGGAAGTCCGAGATTATACCGTGCTGCCTGCTCGCATTTCTATGCAACACAGACACATCTCAGAAGAGATTTGATTAAGCTCGTCGGGCAGATGATAATCTGTATCCCGTTGTATTCACTTGCTAAGCATCGCCATGAAAAAAAATTCAACAAAAAACACTGACTTGCTGGCACTGGATAATCAGTTTTGTTTTGCACTCTACTCCGCTTCTTTGGCGGTGACTAAAACATATAAGCCCTTGCTGGATGCTCTAGGGCTTACCTACCCGCAATATCTGGTCATGCTGGTGCTATGGGAACATGATGATATTCTGGTGAAAGATATAGGTAATGCCCTGTTTCTTGACTCCGGCACGCTGACACCGTTACTGAAACGTCTTGAATCCGCTCAATTAGTAGTACGCCAACGAGATAAAAATGACGAACGCCAAGTCAGGATCACATTAACGACTGAAGGTCTGCAACTGAAAAAAGCGGCACAAAATATACCGCCGCAAATCATGTGCGCCAGCAAACAATCAGCAGACACACTGATTGAGCTCCGCACGTTATTGTCTGCTCTCCGCGACGAACTACAATCCGCTTCGTAACAACTCCATATCGCTGCCTCAGTTCAGTATCTAATTTCACTATCAAACAGATAGACAAATACAATCAGCAATTAAATTGTACGCGATTTAATTGCGATATAGAATGATGACATCGACCTACAAATTAACTGGTCGCTTTTAATTTTCACAGGAGAGATTCATGCAAGTTCTTTACACTGCAAATGCGACAGCAACTGGTGGCCGTGATGGCCGCGCCGTTTCGAGTGATCGTCAACTGGAAGTGCAACTGTCAACACCAAAAGAATTAGGTGGCGCAGGCGGCACAGGTACTAATCCGGAACAATTATTTGCTGCTGGCTACTCTGCTTGCTTTATCGGCGCAATGAAATTTGTGGCTGCGGCTCAAAAACTGGCGCTTCCGGCAGATGTGTCGGTTCATGGTCAGGTCGGCATCGGTCCGAATGGTCAGGGTGGATTTGGCTTGCAAGTTGCGCTGAATATCTCCCTGCCGGGTTTGGATCGTGCTGTTGCCGAGGCGTTGGTACATAAAGCCCATGAAGTGTGTCCGTATTCGAACGCAACACGTGGCAATATCGAGGTTGCGATCAATTTGCTGTAATAGAAGATACAAAGGAAGGAGGCACAATAGGAAATTAGCTCCTTCCTCTCTTCAAGTTATTAAAATTGAGTAAATTTTAGCGTCATATTTGTGTCAATCGCAGAGTACTTGCAGCCGGTTTGTGTATGATCGTGGCATCAACACTGCTACTCTGAATATGATCGCTTATTTCAACCAACAACAAGTCCGCGGCAGTTTGGCGTACTCCCAACTGATTCCTGCGCTACGTCTTGCTTTTAGCGAAAAAAATGTCGCTCCTGCCAGGCATGTGCATACAGTTTCGGCAGAAAACAATACCAGCCTTTTATTAATGCCTGTATGGCAAGAAAATGCGCATGCGGGGGTCAAGCTGGTGACAGTTGCCCCGCATAACAAGCACGCACCTTCAGTGCATGCAATTTTCATCTTGTTCGACAGCGCAAGCGGTGTGCCGCTGGCAATCATGGATGGTGAAGAGTTAACGGCGCGACGAACTGCGGCCGCGTCCGCACTGGCTTCGGAGTATTTATCACGTACTGACAGCCGGCATTTATTAGTTGTGGGAAATGGCTCCTTAGCATCACATATGGCTGTAGCTCATTGCCAGACAAGAGCAATTTCTTCAATCACAGTCTGGGGGCGTTCTGTTGAGAAATCGATGCAGTGTGCGGCTGCAATACGTCACCATGTGGAACTTCCTTCGTCCGTTAAAGTGATTGCAGAGGAAAATTTGGAAGCTGCATGTGATGCCGCTGACATTATTTCTTGTGTCACAACCAGCAAAATGCCCGTCGTGCCTGGGAAATGGGTCCGCAAAGGAACACACCTGGATCTGGTTGGTGGTTTTAAGCCCGATATGCGCGAAGTTGATGACGAGCTGATGCGCAAAGCGATGGTGGTAGTCGATACCTACACCGGGGCAATGACGGAAGCGGGTGACATTCTGCAACCACTAGCCAATGGCAGCCTAGTCCGGGAATCCATTGTGGCAGAACTGGCAGACTTATGCGGGCAACGCCATCTTGGCAGAATAGATCATGAACAAATTACGGTATTTAAATCTGTAGGCAGCGCAGTTGAAGATTTATGCGCAGCCAATTTGGTGTGGAATGCTGCGCAGGCAGCCCCACACCAGACAATATGATTGCAGCAAATAATGAATCAAGGGCAGTAATCCAGACCCGCCATCAAACTCTGAACACCAGTTAATCCGCTTTGGGTCCACCACCCAGCAATACGGCCCTTCTCTGTGGCTTAGTGCCATTGCTGCTATTTGTGGCCGAGGATGCTTGCAACGTTGCCGGGTTAGCAGAAGAACTGGGTTCATATGGTTTCAAGAACCATGGATCAACTCTTTCTCTTGGTGGCATATAGCCTCTCGCAGGGCGCTCGGTGCGCTCGCTACGTTCTGCCCTATCACCGCCACCACTACGCTCTGTTTTTGTACGGTGTGGTGGGGCTACAGAAGCGGCAATAAAGCCTGCTAACTGCAAGCGTACGATTTTTTGCTTGATTAATTTTTCGATATCAACCAACAAACGCTCATCTTGCTCCGTGTGCAAGGAGATAGCATCTCCTTTGGCACCAGCACGGCCTGTGCGACCAATTCTGTGCACATAATCTTCCGCGTTATACGGTAGATCGTAATTAATCACACATGGCAACTCAGCGATGTCCAGGCCTCGAGCCGCCACATCTGTTGCCACTAACACTTCGACCTCACCTTGCTTGAAGGCCTCCAGCGCTGCCATACGTTCAGATTGAGATTTATCGCCATGGATAGCAGATGCTTTCACGCCTTGCTTGACCAAATGCACGGCCAGGCGAGAAGCGCCGATTTTTGTATTCGAAAAAACGATGACCTGCTTTAAACCACGTTCACGGATAATAAAAGATACCGCATCACGTTTTTCATCCTCTGCCACTTTATACAGAATCTGAGTCACATTTTCAGATGTCGCGTTACTACGCGCAACCTCAATCAATTGAGGATCGGACAGAAAACTGGCAGCAAGTTTTTTAATTTCTGGCGAAAATGTCGCCGAGAACATCAGATTCTGTCTCTTTTCCGGTAAGAGATTAATAATTCTCTGCAAATCCGGCAAAAACCCCATATCCAACATACGATCAGCCTCATCCATCACCAGAATCTGGGTCTGCGACAAATTGATCGATTTTTGCTGCACATGATCAAGCAAGCGTCCTGGTGTTGCGATCACAATCTCTACACCGGAGCGCAATATCGCCGTTTGCGGAGCCATATCAACGCCGCCAAATACTACTGTAGAGCGCAAAGGTGTAAAGCGAGAATATGCTTTAACGTTATCGGCAACCTGATCAGCAAGCTCACGTGTCGGCGTCAGAATCAATGCCCGTACCGGATGTCTTGCAGGTGATGCGCTGCTACTCGCATGCTCCAGCAAACGCTGAATAATTGGCAAGGAAAAACCAGCCGTTTTTCCAGTTCCTGTCTGAGCAGCGCCCATGACATCACGCCCTGTCAAAATAACAGGAATTGCCTGAGACTGAATCGGAGTTGGATGGACGTAACCTTGTTCTGACAAGGCACGCAAAATTTCAGCTGACAAGCCAAAATCTTCGAACTTCACCGATGCGGCAGGTTGTTCGGAAATAGGTAAATTCGGGGACGTTATTTCAGTCATGATGAGTGGTGGGCCTCCCGTGAGTCGAACACGGTACCAACGGATTATGAGTCCGCTGCTCTAACCAACATGAGCTAGAGGCCCAATTCTTTCTGCAAGCTTTGCCTGCTTTAATCTGAAGTTAATCCAGGGTTGGAAAAATACATCAGTTATTGCAGGTAAAGCCAGATGCCAGCACCTGCAATATGTCACATCAAACAACCGATGCAACACTATGAACGGGCACCAAAAAAAATCAGCGCCCATTGTATAACATTAATTACCTTCGAGGAAGCTTTTGAGCTTATCTGAACGCGATGGATGACGCAATTTACGCAAAGCCTTTGCCTCTATTTGACGGATTCGCTCACGTGTCACATCAAATTGCTTGCCAACCTCTTCCAGAGTGTGGTCCGTGGACATTTCTACACCAAAACGCATACGTAATACTTTAGCTTCACGTGGTGTGAGTGAATCCAAAACGTCTTTTACTACATTTCGCATTGATGCATGCAAAGCGGCATCAGCCGGCGCCAACGTATGGTTATCTTCGATGAAATCGCCCAAATGGGAATCATCATCGTCACCTATCGGCGTCTCCATCGAAATCGGCTCTTTCGCAATCTTCATGATCTTGCGGATTTTATCTTCCGGCATTTCCATTTTGATTGCCAATGTCGCCGGATCAGGCTCTACACCTGTTTCTTGCAAAATCTGACGTGAGATACGATTCATCTTATTAATCGTTTCTATCATGTGCACAGGGATCCGGATAGTGCGCGCCTGGTCTGCGATAGAACGGGTGATGGCTTGACGTATCCACCATGTTGCGTAAGTTGAGAACTTATAACCGCGGCGATATTCAAACTTATCCACGGCCTTCATCAAACCAATGTTACCTTCCTGGATCAGATCAAGAAATTGCAAACCACGGTTCGTATATTTCTTGGCGATGGAAATGACCAGACGTAAGTTGGCTTCCGTCATTTCCCGTTTCGCACGGCGAGCCTTCATTTCTCCGGCAGACATACGTTTATTAATTTCACGCAAATCCGGCAGAGGCAACACAACTCGCAATTGCAAATCGATTAATTTCTGTTGCAACTGCTGTACTGTGGGGATATTACGCCCCAGAATCGCGCTATACGAATGTCCGGAATTCACTTCACCTTCAACCCACAATAAATTCGTTTCATTCCCTGGGAAGACTTTAATGAAATGAGAACGCGGCATACCACAACGGTTCACGACCACATCTAATATCTGCTTCTCGACATGGCGAACTTCATCGACCTGCCCACGCAGGGTATCGCATAGTTTCTCGACAACTTTGGCAGTAAAACGAATACCTAATAACTCGTTAGAAATCGCTTCCTGCGCCTTTACGTAGGACTTCGAGTTGTAGCCTTCTTTTTCAAAGGCCTTACGCATCTTGTCAAAATTGGAAGAAATAACATCGAATTTGGCAAGCGAGTCGCGCTTGAGCTGCTCTAACTGTTCAGCAGAAATGGCCGCAGCACCAGCTGCACCGCCGTCATCTTCCTCATCCTCTTCTTCGTCTTCTTCTTCATCCTCTTCTTCAGAATCTTCTTCTGCTGCAACAGCAACGACCGCAACAGGAGCGGAGTCTTCAGATGCATTGGGATCAACCAAACCATCGACGATTTCATCAATCTTGATTTCATCAGCAGAAATTCTTTCAGCTGCTGCCAGAATTTCTGCAATCGTCGTAGGACATGCCGAGATAGCCTGAATCATATCTTTCAGGCCTTCTTCAATTTTTTTGGCGATGACGATTTCGCCTTCGCGCGTCAACAATTCAACCGAACCCATTTCACGCATATACATGCGCACTGGATCAGTAGTACGACCAAAATCAGAATCAACCGTCGATAAAGCGGCTTCTGCAGCAGCTTCCACTTCATCATCATCGGTGGTGACTGTCACCACATTATCCGACAACAACAAGGTTTCAGCATCAGGCGCTTGCTCGTAGACAGCCACGCCCATATCGTTGAAAGTGCCGATAATGCCTTCAATTGCTTCTGGATCAACAACGTTTTCCGGCAAATGATCATTGATCTCTGCAAAAGTCAGATAACCGCGATCCTTACCAAGCTTAATCAGTGTTTTTAATTTCTGACGGCGACGCTCAAGCTCTTCTTCAGTGGCTTCCGGGTCAGAAGAAAACGCATCTTTCAACAGCGCTTTTTCTTTTGCTTTACGATCTTTTGCCTTGGCTTTATCAATCGCCTTCATCTCGGCACGTTCGACCGCATTCAATGCCGCGATCTCTTCGTTTTCCGGCTGATATTCTTTAGGCTTGCGTCCGCGACGACCCGGCACCTTCACGCCCGGCAACACGTATCCTGAAGTATCAATGGCAGCAAGTACCGCAGCATCGGTAGTCTGGCTGACCGTTGGTGCAGACCCTGTCTTGATTTCTTGCACCTCTGGCGCTGCTTTCGCTGAATTCTTAGTTGGCTTAGTCACTGTCTTTGAATCGGATTTATTAATGGTCACAGAAGCTTTCGATGGTGCAGATGCCAGAGATTTCTCTTGCGGCTTATCTACAGATACATTCTTTTGCTTAATCGCTGTTTGAGGAGCAACTACTTTCGCAGATGCTTCATTCTTTTTTGCTACCGGCACAGCCTTGGCTACTGCTTCTTTACGAGTAGTCGTTTTTTCAGATTGTTTTTTGTCTTTTTTCACATCTTTGGGCACTGATACCGTTTTCAATGCCACCGACGAACGCACCGATGTTTTTTTAACTGGACTGACTACTGGCTGAACTTCAGCTACTGCTGATGTCTTTGTGGCCGTTTTTGCCGCCGTCTTTACCACTTTGGTATCTTTTACAACATTACCCTTCGCTCCCGACTGCGGGCTAGCCTTTGCGCTGACAGGAGCTATTTTAGGAGCGGTTGCAGGTCGAGCAGGTTTTGCTGCAGACGCAGTGGCCGCATCTTTAGATGCTTTTACAACAACAGTCTTCGCCTTTACAGGCTCAGGAATTTTCGCGGGTTTCTTCATTGCGCTAGCCATTGAATCAAACCATCCGGAACTGAAGAAGTCGCTGGCACGGCGCAGGCAATCAACAGATCAGCATTGTCTATTTACAAGCCATTACCACGCTTTTTTGCTACAGACTTCCCAAGTCTCAGTGCCAGTGTTTTGGGTTACTCGGAGGAGCACTACACTCACCTAAACAACACATTCGGCTTGAACGCTCAGTGCTTCAGCCAGAATGAAACAACCTAAGACCTTGAATTGAAAGCTTTTAATTATACCATGCCCGACATGCATTCTCCAGACCACAAGGCCGTACAAGGTCAATTAAGTGAATAAAAATTAAGCAACGAAATCCCTTAACGCTGTGCGGCTTCTAACTCTGCTTGCTTACGCAAACCCTCCTGCAACTGAAGAATTTCCCGGTAACGCGCAACAGCCAGAGGATCTCGCAAACCACCGACGACCAATGCATCCAGCTCGCTACGCAATACCTGCAGCCGGACCTGGCGAATAGCCCCCGCCAACTCAAGCCTGACGACATCCAACTCACTTTCGGTTTGCTCTGCAACCTCAGCAATCAAGGCATCAAAATCGGAACCACTCTGGCGCAGGCGATCTGCCAAAGCGGCAAATTGTGCGGATTCACCCATTTCCTGCGCAAACTCAACCAACTGCGCCAACATCGCCGCACCATCGGGAGCCAGCACAGCTGCTGCAGCCAGAACCTCACCATCCAACATGGCGGATAACGAAGGATGCGCCACCAGAATCCGCATAATTTGCCTCTCCAGCCCCACTGGCGCATTACGCCGCGACTTGGGAGGTGCCAGTTTATGGCGGGCAACCGGCTGCACAAGATCGAACAAAGTCTCAATTTCTGCTGGCGTCGTTTGCGTCAATTGCGCCAGATGACGCACTATTTGCAATCGCAACCCTGAAGCCGGCATCAGCTGCAACAGAGGTTTCGCATCAAATTGAGTTTTAGCACGACCTTCAGCCGAATTCAAATCATTATCACCAACCACTTCGCGCACCAAGAATTGCGACAGCGGCATCGCATCCCTGACTTCCTGATCGAAAGCATCTGCGCCAAACTCCCGAATAAAACTATCAGGATCATGCTCGGCAGGCAAAAACAGGAATTTAATGACTTTATCATCATTGATGTGCGGCAGACAGGCATCCAATGCACGGCGAGCCGCACGACGTCCAGCGGCATCACCATCAAAACTGAAAACTACATGATCTGTCTGGCGTAACAGTTTTTGAACATGCGTTGAGGTACAGGCAGTCCCCAGAGTGGCAACAGATTGAGGAAACCCCATTTGCGCCAACGCGACGACGTCCATATAACCTTCAGTCACCAACACATAACCCGCTTCCCGTATTGCCTGACGGGCTTCAAACAAGCCATACAATTCAAGGCCCTTCTGAAATAAAGGCGTTTCAGGGGAATTCAGATACTTTGGTTCTCCCTGCTCCATGATGCGCCCACCGAAGGCAATCACTTGTCCTTTTGTATTGCGGATCGGAAACATGACGCGATCGCGAAAACGATCATACCTTTTTCGATGTGCGCCATCGTCATCCGTCTTATCGATGACCAGACCAGCTTCCACCAGCGAGGGTGCGGCGTAATCCAAAAATACAGAACGCAAACCATCCCAGGCATCAGGCGCAAACCCCAATCCGAAGCGGGCGGCTATTTCACCTGTCAGGCCACGCTTTTTCAAGTAAGCAATTGCCTGCGGTGCGCCTCTCAACTGCTGCTTGTAATAGTCACTCGCTCTGGTCATCACATCAGACAATGCCAGACTTTTGGCCTGCACCTCAGCCCGCTGCGCAGGTAAAAGCCGATCCTCTTCGGGAACGATCATGCCGTTGTTCTGCGCCAAATCACGGATGGCATCAACATAACTGAGGCCAGAATATTCCATCAAAAACCCAATGGAACTGCCGTGCGCGCCACATCCAAAACAGTGATAAAACTGCTTAGTGGGACTAACGGTGAAACTAGGAGATTTTTCGTTATGAAAAGGACACAAACCCATGTAGTTTGCGCCCCCTTTTTTGAGCTGGACGTATTTACCCACCACGTCGACGATATCAACGCGGGCCAATAAATCCTGAATAAAGCTTTGCGGTATCAAATGATGATGCCTGAAATGCCAATCAGATCAGCACAAGTGCTTATCGTGATAATGCAGCCTTTACCAGACCAGATACTTTACCCATATCAGCCCGCCCAGCCAGTTTGAGCTTGAGCACATCGATCACTTTACGCATATCCTGTGGACCTGCCGCACCCGTTTCGGCAACAGCAGCAACCACCGCCGCCTGCACTTCTTCATCACTGAGTGCCGCTGGCATATACGCGGACAACACTGTCAACTCTGCTTTCTCGATATCAGCCAGGTCCTGACGCCCACCAGCCTCAAACTGAGCAATAGAATCTTTCCGCTGCTTGATCATTTTCTCTATGATAACCAGAATCATGGCGTCATCCAGCTCAACGCGCTCATCGACTTCTTTCTGCTTCATAGCAGCAGTCAGCAAACGGATCGTTCCCAGCTTGCCTGCTTCTTTGGCGCGCATGGCGGCTTTCATATCATCGGTAATTTGATCTTTTAAACTCATTTTTGACCCCGGAACTGATTCAGATAAAAATAACAAAGCCCGCTGCGGCTGACCGGAGCGGGCATGCAAAACCTAAGCAACTAACTGAAGCAACCTGATCTTAACGATCAAGCAGTGCATCAGATTAGTACATTTTCTTAGGCAATTGCTGACTACGAATGCGTTTGTAGTGACGCTTAACTGCTGCTGCCAGCTTGCGCTTGCGCTCTGCAGTTGGCTTTTCGTAGAACTCGCGAGCGCGCAATTCGGTCAACAGACCGGTCTTTTCGATAGTGCGCTTGAAGCGGCGCATGGCGACTTCGAACGGCTCGTTTTCTTTAAGGCGAATTGTGGTCATGTAAGTTCAAACCAATTGAAAGATTATAGGAAGACAGAGATATTAACAGGAAATTCTGATTATTGGAAGAACACTGATTAAATTTTACGCAAAAATGTATATTCACGTGAAAATCAGTCTTCAGAAATGCCTGTCAACGTCCGAAAAAATACAGAAAAATGGGGAGTATAGGCAAAAAATTGCCATGTACACTTTAATTTTAAAGCGGGAGAAAAATATACTCCCCCATGTATTAATCTAATCTATACGTTCTAACTAAAATACAACAAATGCTTTTTCTGTCAGATCGCATTGCCTGCGGCGCTGCCGGAGGCCCAGGCCCATTGAAAATTATATCCACCAAGCCAGCCCGTCACATCCACTGCTTCGCCAACAAAATACAGGCCGGGAACTTTATTAGACATCATGCTTTGCTGTGACAATTCTTTTGTATCTACACCGCCACGCGTGACCTCGGCTTTGCGATAGCCCTCAGAACCATTCGGCTGTAGCTCCCATCGATTGATTTTATCTGCCAGATCGCGCAAACGCTTATCCGGCATATCCGCAATGCGGCTATCGCCCTGTATCTGGTGCGCTGCCAGTAAACCGTCCACCAACCTGGCAGGTAAATACTGTGAAAGGTAGTTTGATATATTTTTCTTGCTCGTCGTTTTTGCCTCAATAAGCTCCTGCGCCAAATCGTTTTCAGGCAACAAATTAATTCGGATTGAGGTGCCGGGCTGCCAAAAACTGGAAATTTGCAGCACCGCTGGACCAGACAAGCCTCGATGAGTAAATAACAAGTCTTCACGAAATACCATTTTCTGCTTCTTTTGACCGGTCTCGATGTCGACTTCCAGTGAAATGCCCGCCAGCGCCACGAAAGGCTGCCAGGCTGCAGCATCAAATGTCAGGGGAACCAACGCAGGACGAGGATCAACCAACTTCAAGCCGAACTGGCGCGCAATCTGATGCGCAAAATCCGTAGCGCCTATTTTGGGTATCGACAAACCACCCGTGGCGATCACAACATTCAGTGCGGTGATATCCCCTTGCGCGGTGGCAATAGTGAAGCCTGATGCGTCTTTTTGAATACCGCTGACGGCACAAGGCATGCGCCATTGTACTTTTCCACTGTCGCATTCTGCTTTGAGCATACGGATAATGTCTTCAGCACTATCGTCGCAAAACAGCTGACCTTTATGCTTTTCATGCCAGGAAATTTGATGCCGCTTGATCAGCGCCAGAAAATCCTGTGATGTATAGCGAGACAAGGCGCTTTTACAAAAATGCGGATTATCCGATAAAAAATTCGCTGGTCCAGCGTGTAAATTCGTGAAATTACAACGCCCACCGCCAGAAATACGGATTTTTTCCGCCAGGCGACTCGCATGATCAATCAATACGACGCGCTTACCGCGTTGCCCGGCAACCGCAGCACACATCATGCCGGCTGCACCTGCGCCGATCACAGCAACATCAAATTGTTTGCTCATACTAAACCTTCCTGAAAATGGAGGCGAGATTGTATAGGATTGGCGACACAATCCCCTTATCCACCTCATGCCGCGCCATAGATTGTCGGAAACAAGCATCCTCCGACATCAATTTGCCCTTTTTTGATGCACGTATTGGCATCGCCATCGTGACTCAAAGATTTTCCTGCTCGTAAGCAAAACAGCAATGTATTTGGGAAATATCGACGCATGCTGTTTGAAATTCACAACAATTTATACTAATTATCGTATTCCACGATCACCGCTTTTAAGTAATTCTTGACTTGCCCCACACAAGAAGAGATAACGGATTTGCAATGACGCAAACGATTGCGCCGCTCTGTAATAAAAGCAGTCCGGGTGCGCCATCACTACCCAGTCATGCTGCACTTGCACCAATCCATGCACCATAATGGATTTTGTCTGATATCACTTCTTCGGGAACTATGACATGCGAAAAATCACCTCTCATCCTGTGCTTAATAGCACAAGCAAAACGCTGATTGCACTGGCAGTCGCCACTGCATTCCCCATGCACGCAGCATGGGCGCAAGAAGCCAAGCCAGAAACAGCAAAAAATACAACGCAGCTAGAAACGGTGATCGTGACCGCCAACCGTCGCGCTGAAAACATCAAAGAAGTACCAATGTCGATTACCGCCATCAAAGGCGAAGCGCTGGATACTTACAATGCCAGCGGTCAGGACATTCGCTTCCTTGCTGCCCGCGTGCCCAGCCTGAATGTTGAATCTGATTTCGGTCGCTCTTTTCCGCGCTTTTATATCCGCGGCCTTGGCAATACTGATTTCGACCTGAATGCATCACAACCCGTCGGACTGGTGTATGACGACGTGGTTCAGGAAAGCCCGATGCTCAAAGGTTTCCCAGTATTTGACGTTGATCAGGTAGAAATATTACGCGGCCCACAAGGAACGCTGTTTGGTCGCAACTCTCCTGCTGGCGTCTTGAAATTTGACTCTGCCAAACCAACACGTCGTCTGGAAGGCTATGGCAGTGTCGGCTTCGGCAACAACAGTGCGTTGAATCTGGAAGGTGCAATTAATATTCCGCTCAATGATGCATGGGCGATGCGTTTCTCAGGACAAGCGCAAAGCCGGGATGATCGCGTGACGAATCCGCGCAGCACAGGAACCAAAACACTGGAGGGATATCACGACAATGCAGCACGTCTGCAATTACTGTACAAAAATGGAAATTTCAGCGCTCTGCTGAATGCACATGGCCGCGACATGGCAGGCAATGCCACCTTATTCCGTGCCAATATCATCCAGAAAGGTACGAATGAACTGGTTCCTGGCTTTGACTATGCCAATTACCCAACCGATGGCATCAATCGCCAGACCCTCACGTCCTCCGGTGCCAGTGCGCGCTTGCGCTGGGATCTGGATGGCATCAGCCTGCATTCCATTACCGCCTACGACAAAGCAAAGTTCTATAGCCGCGCAGACGTTGACGGTGGTTTCGGTGCCTCATTTGCATCACCGATGGGCCCAGGATTTATTCCATTCCCGGCAGAAACAGCAGATGGCATGCCTTACCTGAGGCAAGTCACACAAGAATTCCGCGTGGAATCCAATACCAAAGACGCCCTGCAATGGATCGGTGGCTTGTACTATTTCAGTGAAAACCTGCAAGTTGACAGCTTTGACTATAATTCTCTGGGCGGCAATGTACAGGATGGCTATGCCGTACAGCACCAATATGCCAAATCCTACGCAGCATTCGGCACCCTCAATTATGCTGTCAGCGATCAGTTGAAATTACGCGGCGGTCTGCGCTATACCAGTGATAAAAAAGACTTTGATGCTCAGCGTCAATGGACACCTGGCAATCCACAAAGTGCAGGTGGCACGCCAGTACTGCGCGCTAATCCATCGGCAAGCAATGTCAGTTGGGATCTGGGCGCGAATTACACACTGGATAAACAGACCTCGCTGTTCTTCCGTGCAGCTACCGGCTATCGTGCACCAAGTATTCAGGGTCGGATTTTGTTCGGCGACTCAATCTCCGTGGCAAACTCTGAAAAAACATTGTCTTTTGAAGCCGGGATTAAAAAGGACCTGTTCGACAATACTGCGCGTATCAGTGCCACCGTCTTTCAATACACAGCAAAAGACTTGCAGCTGACAGCTGGCAGCGGTGCGGTGAACCAGAACAAACTGGTCAATGCGGATAAGGCAACCGGACAGGGTTTTGAACTCGATTTGCAGGCAAACCTGAACCGCAACTGGAAAACCACCGTCGGTATCAGCTATAACGACACACAAATCAAAGACCCTGGTTTATTTGTCGCAACCTGCGGCAACGGCTGTACGGTCACGAATCCACTCGGACCTTTCGCCGGTACTGCAGCAATCAATGGCAACCCTTTACCGCGTGCACCTAAGTGGGTAGGCAATTTCTCACTGCGTTATTCGACTCCGATCGCAGAAGGCAATCTGTACGCCAGCACAGACTGGGCTTACAAAGATACTTACAATATGTTCCTGTATGAAGCCAAGGAATACAAAGCAAAATCACTGCTGGAAGGCGGATTGCGGATCGGCTATACATGGGCAGATGGGAAATATGAGCTGGCAGCATACGGTCGCAATATCACGAATAAGCAACAAGTCATTGCGGCAATTGATTTCAATAATCTGACTGGTATCCTGAATGAACCTCGCAGTTACGGTATTCAATTCAAAGCCAATTTCTGATTGGTAGATGAAATAAAATAAAAAATGCACGGAACTGATATTCCGTGCATTTTTTTTGCCTGATCAACATTCCCCGTTAACTCAAACATTCGTTGGCCCACTCATTTAATCAGCAGCTAAGGACTAGCGACGAGATATTAGATAGAACAGGAGTGCATGAGTAAATACATGGATTAATACATGAGTAAATACATGAATTAGTACATAAGCTAGTAAATAAGTTAGTCAATAAGCTAGCGCAGGATTTAGCGCAAATTTAAACAGGATTGGTCACTAACCCAGCGCACATCTATGCTGCCTCCCGCTCCCTGACCAATTTTGCCACCATCACACAATGTTCGACCTGATCGGCGATATTTTTAGGTACAGGAATTTCACCAGACAACACAGACTCAATCCAGCAAGCTGTTGTTGCAGCATCCAGTGCATCCGGTGTATCGGCAACAGCACCAATAATCGACGCTTGCGTCTGTACCAGCGTGGTTGATTCGCCCGCATGAAACCAGTCAATTTGCTGCGCACGTCCAGTGCTGGCAACGGTTTCACCTTCGGTTCCCCGCATCAGAAACACATCACCGCTTTCATGCTGGGTATGATGACTAAAATAATGTTGCAGCATCGTGAAATACTCGGGATGCGTGTAGGAAGCCAGTCTGAGGGCGGCGTGTTGAAAAGGCTGCAGTAATTTGACGAGTGTATGTGTGGAATTGCGCACACCCAGTACACGACGCATCGACAGTAATCTTGCCATCGCGGGCGACAATACATCAATCGCCATGAAAGACACCTGGCCTTGCTGCATCTGTTGTTCCGCATGTACAACGTGTGCAGATAATGGATGCTGCATCACTTCAAAAATCTCTGCCGTCGTTACCCTGCCCGCATCATGCAACACGCCATGAACCAGCACAGGCACGCCGCGCCGCGCCAGCAGCAATGCCAGCAGCGGCGTTAAATTGGCCTTCTTGCGGGCGCCGTTATAACTAGGAATCACCACTGGGGCAAACTGAGCGCCTGATGGTGCGTGTAATGGCAATACAAACTCTTTTGCCGCGCGTAAAAAGCCAGCAATCTCATCTACCGATTCCCCCTTAATACGCATGGACAATAAAATAGCCCCCAGCTCCAGATCAGAAACCCTGCCGTCTAACATCGCGGCATACAACATTTGCGCATCGTCACTGGACATACTGCGGGCACCATCTTTACCACGACCGATTTCTTTAATAAAACGCGCCGCCGCCAGTGGCTCCTTATGAGGTGATGCTATACATTGGGTCATATTGATTCATCTTTTAAAGTAAGGAAAGTACCGTATTCCATTCTTCTGGCGTGACCGGAGTAATGGATAAGCGACTGCCTTTCTGTAACACCTGCATTGTGGATAATGCCGGAATTGTTCTGAGTTCAGCCAGACTGAGTAAGCGGGTTTTACGAATAGCCTTGATGTCCACCATCATCCAGCGCGGATTTTCTGGTGATGCTTTAGGGTCAAAATAGTGGCTGGAGGGATCAAACTGCGTATGATCGGGATAAGCTGTACTCGCCACTTCAGCCAATCCGGCAATGCCTGGTTCGACGCAACTGGAATGATAAAAAAGGACGCCATCCCCGTTGGTCATCGCATCGCGCATGAAATTACGCGCCTGATAATTACGAACACCAAACCACGGCGTTACTTTGCTTTTCAAGGCATCGTCAATGCTCACTTCGTCGGGTTCGGATTTCATTAACCAATAAGCCATCGCCATGAACCATTGAGAGATAAGAAAACGAAATTGTCGCATATTTACGCGGTATCACGCTGGTCTGCCAAGAACAGGACAAGAGGTAAAAATATGACGCCAGACAATCTGGTCACTTCTGACTCTGAATAACAGGAAACATGCACATCATTCAGCCGCAGAGCGATTTGTCTTGCGAAGGCAAAAAATAATAAAAAAACGGCTGTCGCAATGACAGCCGTTTCAGAAGAAGTCCCCACCGATGCCGCTATGCCGGCATCCTGAACCTAACGGTTCAAGTTGGCCACAGTCAATCCAATTTCGGGCTCATCGGACTAGCGACGCTCACACCTATCAGACTATGTTCCACGGCCTATGCACATAAATGGTTCAAGGAATATATGACATTGGCGAACACGGCAGGGAATTAAAGTTTACTCCTAACGGAAATTTTCACAACAACTATTTTGATTAAATTAAATAATCCATCTGAAAATTAAAATAGATTCTCTTGCGGCGTCAATGCGCTGTCGAGCACCTGATGCATATCGCTGATTTTTTGTTTCACTTCCGCCAGAGATAAACCTGCCAGTGGACCTTCCGGTGATTTTGTCGCCAACAACTCTGTCGTCATGCCCAAGGCGGCCATCACCGCAATTCTGTCATTGCCTTTGACTTTGGCTACATCACGGATGGTGCACATTTTGTGATCAAGATAGGCAGCAGCCTCGCGCAAAGCACGATCTTCCCCCTCTTTGCAGGCGAGTTTGTAATTTTGCCCCATGATGATCACGTCAACCTGAATCGTTTTCAGCTCGCTCATACTGCCTCCTCGTCATCAGTGGTGTTTTCGACCGGTAGCTGAGTCAGCAACACGGCCACACGGTCATGGGCCTGTTGCATACGTTGTTGCATCTCCAGATTTTGCGCTGTCAGTGTCGCCATTTCATGACGCAAACCCGCATTTTCTATGCGCAAGGCCTGCGTGAGCGCTGCGAGCGCCGCCACTTTATCAGAGAGTAATTCGAAATCAGAAATCATTATATCGGTGTAGTGAGATTGGATCAGGGTACATTGCGCTGGATGTCATACTACGTATTTCATCAAATGCCCTGATCCTTTTATTATACGAGGAAAAATTCGGTCAAAGCATTTCTACCAAGTGACCGCTGGCTAGAATCAAGGCCGCTCTTGTCCGTTTATCTGCAAAAATATCACTAATCGCAGCCTGATATGTCTGTAATTGTGTCAAATATATATCTTTCTGCCCTGGTAGTAATTGTCGTTTGTAGTCGAGTATCCACACTTCCTTCTCAAAAACAACGACCCGATCGAGTCTGATCAGTTGATTCCCCTGCAACACATCCATCTCGTTTCTGGCATACAAATACTGGGCGGGATTAAAAAATCGTTCCAGTGCTTTATTGCCAAAAATCTGCGTAGCCTGCTGATGCACGACCTGCGCAATGCTGCTGGCACATGGCAGCCAGGCAGCAATCGACTCCGGCTCAGGCAATGTCAGTGGCCATACTGACGATTGATTGCTCAGGCGTTCCATCAATGCGTGCAAAGCAATCCCTTCAAGCTGCTCATCTGTTTGACTGACAACCGGCTGCGCCTGAAGCGCCATGACAGGGGGCTGAAAACACTGCAACGAAAATTCTGTATTGACGATGGCGAATTCCGACATCGCAATCACAGGCGGAGCGGCTTCTTCGACCATGGCCAGCGTGTCGTACCAGCTTGGTGAAGAAGATTTTCTACCGTTGTGTACCCCGCTGAGAATGAATAACTGCTTGGCGCGGGTAATGGCAACGTACAGTAAATTCCAATTTTCCTGCGTTGCTTGTTGCTCATCCTGTTCAAATAGCAGATCACGCGCGGCACCTCGCTGATCTTTTTTTTCAAAAACAGAAAAATGAGGTGATTCATCGGGCGATAAAGGCCATTGGCACAAAATACCCACACGGTCCTTCATCGATTCACTGTGGTTCGCATCGAGCATGACAACCACTCTCGCTTCCAGACCTTTGGCACTGTGTATGGTCAGAATACGCACGGCATCCGCCGCGCTATCTACCGATGACTCGTCAGGTGTGTCGCCATCTCCTGCTCGTTGCAGAGTATGTAAGGCAGCAATAAATTTAGGCAGACTGGGATAGCGCCCTGCATCCATATTCAATGCCAGTTCGGTAAAAGCGCTGATATTGCCAATCACTTGATAACGCTGTGCCGCTGATGCAGATTGCGCATAACGCTGAATAACCTCTCCCTGATGCAAAATCTGATCGAGTAAATCATGCACCGGCAAATGATGCGCAGCCGCCATCCATGACTCCAGCAGCCGTGCGGCGCGGCACAGGGATGGGAAAACATCTTCTTGGGCAGTAGCCTGAAGACGTTTCCACCAGGCAGTCTCTGATCGCTGCGCGAGATAAATCAAATCGTCATCAGTGCATCCCATCAACGGTGATTTCAGCACATGGGCAAGGGAGCGATGATCGCCCGGCGTGATCAGAAAATTCAACAATGCAATCAAGTCGAGTATTTCCAACGCCTCCAGTAATCCTCCACGACGGCTGGAAACAAAAGGAATACCCGCTTCGCGCAATGCCTTCTCATAGGCAGATAAATGCGTGCGGCGCTTGACCAGCAACATCACATCTGACCACCTGAATTTGCCATCCAGTGTCTGTTTTCGCACGTCAAGCAAGGTCAGGGCAACTTGCTGACCTTCAATATACCTGAGCTGATTTTCCTGCTCCTCCAGCGGTGAGGTCAGAGGATTACGCAAAGGAAAACGTGATGCAACTTCTGTCGTTTCGTTTTGTGACGCGCTCTGTTCAGTCACCAGTGGAAGCCGCCAGACTGCGCCGACGGACGATGATCCCGTGGTCTGGGCTTTAAACAATGGATTATGTCCGACCATTCCCTGATTCAGCATATCCACAATCGCTGGCGCATTCCGACGCGTCTGATTCGTCCGCAACACCACGGCACCACGCTGTGCCAGCATTGCGGATGCGGTGGTAAACACACGTGGTTCAGCACGGCGAAAACGATAAATCGATTGCTTGGGATCGCCAACAATAAACACGCTCGGTTGCGTCGAGTCATCGCCATAGGCTTCCAGCCAGGCTTGCACAATACCCCATTGCAATGGATTCGTATCCTGAAATTCATCCAGCAAAATATGCTTGTAACGCGCATCCAGGCGACTATGCAGGTAGGCCGCAAATTCTTCATTCTTAAGCAGACGGTATGCTTGCCATTCAAGATCAGCAAAATCAAACACTCTTTGCTCAGCCTTCAACAACTGATAACAATCGAGATATACCTGCCCAACGCGGAATAAAGCTTGATTCAGCTGTACTACCCTTTTTTCCTGACTACGCCGCTGCAATTGCAACAGGGTTTGTACGATGGCTGCGCACTCGTCTTCAAAAGCCAATATCTGATTAGCGCCGAGATGTGTTTCGATTGATGCTATCAGGGCTTTGACTTTGATATTGTGCGAACGTGGACTACCTGTACTGCCGATCAATCCATCACACAGCAATTCAAAACTGTCCAATGAAGGCCCTTCGCTAAGTCCCCGTTCTATCTTGACTGCATTGGTTTGATTTGGCTTAGAACCCTGTCCCAGAATACGTGCCAGCAAACTGATTCTGTTATACAAGGTGGCATCATTCCAGAGCGAAAGCCGGGCATCGGCATGCAGGTCGTTGCCGCATAATTCATGCAGCCACGTCAACGGTGCATCCTCACCGTCAAACTGGGTTGATGCCCACCATTCCGCACGCTTATCCAGAAAGGCA
The DNA here is from genome assembly GCF_049339385.1 of Undibacterium sp. SXout7W. Taxonomy (NCBI): domain Bacteria; kingdom Pseudomonadati; phylum Pseudomonadota; class Betaproteobacteria; order Burkholderiales; family Oxalobacteraceae; genus Undibacterium; species Undibacterium sp. SXout7W. The sequence goes on from NZ_JBMPPF010000007.1 coordinate 163,501, forward strand.
TCGAGCATGGCTCGTGTATTAAAATCACCTACCTGATCATACAAAAATAACAGTGATTGTCGTGTTTCATCGTAATCAGTTTGCGACAGTTTTTGCATCAACTGACCGTATGCCTCGCGCTGCAATTCTGCGGTCGTCTCGGTCAAACTAAAACCATGCGGAACACCCGATGCCAGCGGTGCCAATTGCAGCAAGCGTCCAAACCAGCTATGAAACGTATCCATGGCAAGCGTTTGTGGGCTGGATAAAACACGTTCATACAAACTGCGTGCCAATGGCAGCAACGCGGGTAAATCCTGAGTGCGCACGCCTCTTTCCAACAACAATCCGGATGCCGTGGCCTGATCTGCAAGTGCTAATGTGTGCAACAGCTCCATCAGCCGCTCGCGCATTTCCTGTGCCGCCTTGCGGGTGAAAGTAATCGCCAGCAATTCTGCCGGCGCCGCCCCTGCCAGCAACAGGCGCAACATTCGAGATACCAGCAACCAGGTTTTACCACTACCGGCGCAAGCCTCTACCACCACACTATGATGAGGATCACAAGCGGCCGCAGTGAATTGTTCTGCCCTGACTGCTTCTTCATTCAACTCGTAAGCAGCAGAGTGCTGATTGACTGCGTGATTGAGGGCGGTACTCATGACCACGCTCCTTTACGGCATAATCCCCGCATATCACAATACTGGCAGGCAGTTTCCACACCATGCGCGGGCAATGCTGCTCCCTGCTGAATTGATTGCATACTGTTGCGTATTGATTCCGCCAATGCAGTAGTCCACAGATCAAAGTCTGCGGCATCAATATGTCCGGTTTTTTGTTGCGACAATTCGAGTGCAACATAACTGGCGGCCTGCACAGGATGCTCACTCAACAAACCATAAAATGGCAATTGATGGTCTTCTCCATCCAACAGGCGACGGCGCAGATCAAGAATATTTTTTGTCTTGTAATCAAGTACAGCACGCTCATCATCTGCATTTTTATCAATACGATCAATACGACCGCGCAATCTGATCTGTCCGCCATCCCAGGTCAAATCTTTTTCACACCAGAGTTCACCAATTTCAAACTGCCAGCCGTCAAGCTGACGTTGTTCCACCCATTGAATATATGCAGGAATCACTTTTTTCCAACGAACGCTATATGCCAATGCCGATGGACTTTGCCGAAGCACTTCCATAAAAAAACCATCCGATATCTGATGTAACAATGGCTCTTTTTCTGCATCAGGATGAAGTGATAACTGATCGTGAAATAATTTCAGAATGGCATGTAGCCAGTCGCCGTAATCCCGTTTTTCCGGCATATCGGACAACTCATCCAACGCGTTCAGGCGTAACATGCGACCCGCAAAAAATTGATATGGACACACCACCAGGCTACCGTATGCGCTGGCAGATAATGCCTCCGGTAACAAATCAGGCGCGCTGGGCGCTGGCTGAGTCACAGACATAACCTGTAATTTGAGTGAGGTCACATCGGTTGCATGCGTTACCAGCGCGGCCTCACCAGTACGCTCCAGAGTCAGGTTCAGTTGCGCAATCCAGGGGCTGACCGGAAGATGCTCACCATTCATTGAGCCTTGCCATGACAACACGACCACCGGGTTGGACAATAACAATTCCGCAAAATCTCTGAGTTGTTGACACTGTCTACTCTCACGTGTTGCAAGTCCGCATTCACGTCGTACAGCATTCGCAAAAAATAAAATCTCCGGTGGCTGTGATGGCAAATGCGCAGCATCGGCACCGACCAGCAAGACAGCATCAAAACAACGTAAACGCGCGCCATTTAATGGCAACATCATCACTCGCTTATCAATATGTGTTGAAATAAAAGGGGTGCTCTCCATTTGCAGATTAACGAAAGCACGCCATTCGGCAAATGAAAACGTGATGTCCATCCCGCTACAATCTTCCTGCAATGCCTGTAGCATCTGTATCAACTGGCTACCGGCAGTATCTTCCTGCAAAGCGTTATACATCGATAATTCATAAAAACTCTGCAAGCTCGTTGCACTCCATGCCGATAAACTACGACGCTCAACAAAATTGGATGCCTGACGGGCGATACCCGCTAACCAATTTGCCGCATGCGCTGCATCTGCGTGCCTGTTCAGCGCGCTCAAAACAGAAGACCAGCCTCCTAACACATTAGAGCGCCGCACAATCAGTTCAATCTGCATTACCAGATCGGCTTTATTCAGTTCAGTGTCTACGGATTTAACCTGAAGATAAGGAGACTTGATTAAATCCAGCAAAGCGATCGTATCGGCACGCGTAGTAATCACTTCAAACCACGCAGCGAATGCTGCTGCAGCACGCGTGGTGGATAATTTCCAACCAGTCTCATCCGCCACATAAATCTGCGCGCGCTCAAGCAGTGCCCTGATACGACGTGCGACAACCCTGTCCTGCGCAATGATGGCAACATTTTGCAAGCCATTCTGCAACCAGTCGATAATAGTCTGCGCACCTTGAACAGCTTCATCCTCTAATGAGTCTGCGTTATATAAGCGAATATGACTGATATCGACATATTCATTTAATACCTGCTGAACACCGGCTTCTGAGACTTCCTGCAAAGCAGGCCATGCATGGTAGTAAGGCTGCGGTATTGCCATTGCACGCCAATCCAACTGAACAGGTAACACCATGTCATGCTCAGACCAGGTACGCAAAAATGCGTTCTCCATCGTATCCGGTGCTGTCGGACTAATCCATACCAGCACACCTGTCGTATTTTTCGCCAGTTGTTGCAAGCGTTGATAGCGCTGTGCGGTAGGATCGCGCTCATCTAATTGGCTTTGCCATACCGACCAGACAAGTTGCGTTTCTTCCGATAATAAAGCCTGTGCGGGCGGTGGCAATTCGGCCAACGCAGAACGCCAGCCCTGCTCCATGGCGGCACGACTTTCTCCGGCAACTGGCAACATTGCCAGACTGAGTTCATCTGACAAAGTGAGTAAGGTTTGCGCTAGTGGTAAAACGTCGGTATTACGGCGCGCACTGAATAATTTTTTCAACCAGGCGTGCTGACGCAATTCTGCATACAGCCCCATCAGACGTTCACTGGCAGAACTGGCGCGTGGCATCTGCAGATCCGGCACCTGCATTTCCAACAAAGCGAACAGGGTATGTATGCGTGGAGGAATAAAGTTAGTTTGCAACTCATTCGCCAGCGCCTGCAACAACAGATGTGCATGTGCGAATGTTGGAACAATGATCTGTATCGCCGAATAATCCCTGCTTCCGATCGCAACCCATTTGTGCTTGCGTGTGGATAGCAGAAATCGCTTTGCAGTCAGCATCCAGAAATCAGAAGATGCAGAGATGAACTCTGGGGGAAGGAGCATAAAAGGAACAAATTTACCTGTTGGGCAATTATTCTATGCGACTGCTTCATGAAAATGTAGGTAAGCACCACACTTTTTTGAAAATAGGTTATCATCTGAAGAATAGCTAGGCACTTCTGACTCTTCGTTGGCATAGCTTGGGTGCTGCACATTCGATATCATTGAATTCGTGCCTGTCGCCCCCAGATTCGTTACCGGACGCGGCAAGTTCCAATTCTCTGAGCTGCATTCTGTGGTGCTGTTACCCCTTAATTTTTCCCTCTCGATGAGGATTCCATGAGCGAAAACATCAAATATGTAAGCGACGCTTCATTTGAAGCTGACGTATTAAAATCCGACAAACCAGTTCTGGTTGATTTCTGGGCCGAATGGTGTGGTCCATGCAAAATGATTGCTCCTATTCTGGAAGAAGTAGCTAAAGAATATGATGGCAAAATCGTTGTTGCAAAAATGGATGTCGATGCAAATCAAGCGGTACCTGCTAAATTTGGTATTCGCGGTATTCCAACACTGATTTTATTCAAAAACGGTGCTGTCGCTGCTCAAAAAGTTGGCGCACTGGCAAAAGGTCAATTGACCTCGTTCATTGACAGCAACATTTAAGCTCTTATTTCTAAAGCTACTATTGCAGTCAACAAACACTGAATTTCAGATGGGTAAGCGATCAATACTATCGCTTACCCTTATATCATCACCCATGATATTCTTCAGTCAGTTTTAACGAATTAAAGCAAAACAGCATTTCTTTCTGATTATTTCTTTCTGATTTATTCCGTAGTTCCTCTGCTCACTCCCCCACCTCATTTTCCCATCCCGGGACACTCACCATGCATCTATCTGAACTAAAGGCCCTGCACGTATCCGCTTTGCTGGAAATGGCAATAGGACTCGATATCGACAACGCTGCGCGTATGCGTAAGCAAGAATTGATGTTCGCCATCCTGAAAAAGCGCGCAAAAGCAGGCGAACAAATTTTCGGCGACGGCGCCCTCGAGGTCTTGCCTGATGGCTTCGGCTTCTTGCGCTCGCCTGACGCCAGCTATATGGCATCGACCGACGATATATATATATCGCCTTCACAAATCCGCCGCTTCAATCTGCACACCGGCGATTCGATCGAAGGCGAAGTGCGCACGCCGAAGGACGGCGAACGCTATTTTGCATTGGTGAAGGTGGACAAAGTTAACGGCGAATCGCCGGAAGCATCCAAGCATCGCATTCTGTTTGAAAACCTGACGCCGCTGCACCCAAATAAAGTGCTGACGCTGGAACGCGAAATGCGCGGCGAAGAAAACACCACTGGCCGTATTATTGACATGATCGCCCCTATCGGTCGTGGTCAGCGCGGTTTGCTGGTAGCGTCGCCAAAATCCGGTAAATCCGTGATGCTGCAGCACGTCGCGCATGCGATCACCACCAACCACCCGGACGTCACGCTGATCGTATTGCTGATCGACGAACGTCCGGAAGAAGTAACTGAAATGCAGCGCTCGGTGCGCGGCGAAGTGGTTGCATCCACCTTCGATGAACCAGCCACACGCCACGTACAAGTTGCAGAAATGGTGCTGGAAAAAGCCAAGCGTTTAGTTGAAATGAAAAAAGACGTCGTCATTCTGCTCGACTCGATTACCCGTTTGGCGCGCGCCTACAATACCGTTATTCCGGCATCCGGCAAGGTATTAACCGGCGGTGTCGATGCAAATGCACTGCAACGTCCAAAACGCTTCTTCGGTGCGGCACGTAATGTCGAAGAAGGCGGCTCACTGACCATTATCGCAACCGCGTTGATCGAAACAGGCAGCCGTATGGATGACGTGATCTACGAGGAATTCAAAGGCACGGGCAACATGGAAGTGCATCTGGAACGCCGTCTTGCCGAAAAACGCGTCTATCCGGCGATCAACCTGAACAAATCCGGCACACGCCGCGAAGAGTTGTTGATCAAACCGGATCAGCTGCAAAAAATCTGGATCTTGCGCAAGCTGCTGTACTCGATGGACGAAATCGAAGCGATGGAATTCATCCTGGACAAGATGAAAGCCACCAAAAACAATGCAGAATTTTTTGAAATGATGCGTCGCGGTGGATAAGCCTTTGGCATGACAAGGCGAATGCCTTTTCATCTTAAGGCATGCGGCAATAAAAAAGCCGGTACTGTATAAAGTACCGGCTTTTTTTATTGCACTCGTCGTTGAAATTGTATTAGCGACTCTTATTCATAGAACTGACACAAAATTACCTCAGCATGGGATAGTGATGAAAGCACTACGCATGCTTGCACGACAAAGAACCATAACTCCACTGGGGAGGTTTTGCGCCAGTCCTGACTACCTTTATTGACGACTTAAGACTGCGTTTTTCTCCCAGCCACCACCGACAGCTTTGTACAGACTGACGACGGCATTCAGATGCGCTCTTTGCGTATCAATCAGGCTGACTTCTGCTTGTGATAAATCACGTTGTGCATTCAAAGTTTCCAGATAACTACTGTAGCCATTGTTATAGCGCAGCTCTGTCAAACGCAATGAGTCTTTGAGAGCCGCGACACGACGCTGACTGGATGAAAATACCTGTTCATTTGCTGCGGTATTCGTCAAAGCATCATGCACATCACGAAAGGCACCCTGCACCGTTTGTACATACTGTGCCAGCGCTTGTGTTTTACGCGCTTCTGCGCCCGACACTACCGCACCGATCGCCCCGGCTCTGAACACAGGCTGCGCAAGACTGGCACCCAGATTCCAGAGCAAGGATGCCGGGTTGATCAGATCTTGAAATACTCTGGACTCGTAACCGACGCCTGTTGTTAATTTCAAGCTGGGGAAATACTGCGCTTTTGCCTGACCGATATCGGCATTAGCAGCAACCAGCGTGTATTCGGCAGCAATCACGTCAGGACGGCGATTTAATAAATCCGAAGGTAAATCTGCAGGAACAATCAACTGCTGATACAACTGGCCAATGCTATTCCCACGCGCAATGACAGGTTGAGCAATCGCACCAGGCGAGCGCCCCAACAAAATGGCAAGCGCAGATTCAGTAATAGAAACCTGTTGCTTTGCCTGCGCCACACTGATTTCAGCCGCTGCCGCTTCTGACTCCGCTACATGCAGATCCAGTTCGCCAATAGAGCCTGAGCTATATCTTTTTTGTTGCAGGCGTAAATTTTCCTGACGAGTTTTCAGGGTTGATTGCGCCAGCAACAATTGCGCATCCGCTGCACGCAAACCAAAATAGGTCTGCGCGAGATTACTGTACAAGCTAGCCTGTACCAAGCCGCGATTTGCCTCTTGCGATAACAAACGAGATTTTGCAGCTTCGTCAGCACGCGCCAGTTTCCCCCAGAAATCAAGTTCATAAGACGCAGTCAGTCCGAGCTGAAAATCCTTACTATCAGGATTCACGCCAGCAGCCAATTTGCCCGCATTCTCACTGGTACGCAGTCGCGATCCACTGAGCGTTGCATCTACCGTAGGATAGCGATTAGAACTGGCACCGACGGCAACAGCACGCGCCTCTTCAATGCGCCCGGTGGCCAGCAATAAATCCTGATTATTTGCATTGGCTTCATCAAGCAAACTGTTCAGAACCGGGTCCTGAAAATTTTTCCACCAAGCTGTGTAATCAAACTTCACTGCATTTTTACCTGTTTGAGCACTGGCAGAAACAGCGCCAAAATTTGCCGGTGTCTCCAACACAGGTCGCTGGTAATCAGGACCTACCGAGGCGCATCCTGCCAGTGCCAGACTGGCCGCCAACGCCGTTACTACAAATTGAGTTCTTAACATAACTTATTCCTTTGCATCGGCTGGAGGGGCGTTGTGCAATATATGAACCGGATGATCAAAATCCTGCTCCGTCGTTTTCAAGCGTTTGTCATTGATCAGCTTAAAGAACAAAGGCACAAAGAAAATCGCCAGGAAAGTAGCTGCCAACATGCCACCCAGTACGCCGGTACCGAGTGACTGACGTGCTGCAGCACCTGCGCCGTGTGAAAATGCGAGTGGTACAACACCCAGGATAAAGGCCAGCGATGTCATCAGAATCGGACGGAAACGCAAGCGTGCAGCTTCCAGCACAGCAGCAACCGGGGCATATCCCTCATGTACTTTCATCACTGCAAATTCAACAATCAGAATCGCATTTTTTGCTGACAATCCGAGCAAAGTGACCAAACCAATCTGGAAATACACATCATTATTAAAATGACGCAGATACACCGCCATCAGCGCGCCAAAGATACCGAAAGGCATTGCCAGCAATACAGAAAAAGGCAAAGACCATTTTTCGTACTGAGCAGCCAAGATCAGGAAAATCATCAACACACCTGCACCGAGCGCCAAACCGGAAGCATTGCTGCTACGTTTTTCCTGGAAGGATGCACCGCCCCAGTCATAGACAACATCTGCAGGCAATACATTCGCCGCCGCACGCTCCATCGCTGCAATCGCCTGGCCCGAACTGAATCCGGGTTTTGCATCGCCCAGCAACTTAATTGACGGTAATGCATTGAATCGTTGTACCGAGTCAGGACCGGTAATAAAGCGTATCGTTGTGAACGCGCGTACCGGCACCATCTGACCAGTGGCAGAACGAACATACATATTGCCTATATCGTCCGGTTTAGCACGATACTGGCCTTCTGCCTGCAATTGTACGGTGTAGATACGTCCATTTTTATTGAAGTCATTCACGTAGTAACTACCCATGGTGGCTGCCAGTGTGTTGTAAACATCTGACAATGCAATCCCCATAGAACGTGCTTTTTCATTGTCCACATCGACATACAACTGTGGGGAGTTTGCCTGCCACAAGGTTTTCACCCCTGCCAGCTCAGGTTGTTTGTTTGCTTCGGCAATCAATTGAGGCAGCAGTTGTGCCAAACGTTTAACACCACCTTCACCTTTGTTTTGCAGGTAGAACTCAAAACCACCGGTTTGACCAAGGCCCTGAATTGCCGGTGGTGCAAAGAACAGCGGTAAGCCTTCTTTGATACGACCGGTTTTCATGTAGCTTTCGCCAACCATTTGCTGTGCAGACTGATTTCTTTCTTCCCACGGTTTCAGGGGGAAAAACATCGTCGCTGCAGAAGACTTCAGTCCGCCACCGCCCAGAAAATCGAGTCCGACCAAGGCAAACGTCGTATCGATGTTCTTGTTGGTTTTCATGATGCCTTCCACCTGACGCACCATCGCATCAGTACGATCCAGAGATGCACCATCAGGCATAATCGCAGCGCCAATGAAATAGCCCTGATCTTCATCCGGAACCAGACCGCCAGGCACGTTTTTCCACAACAAGCCTGTGAGCACCACCATACCCAATACGACCACCACACCCAGCGCAGCGCGCTTGAGGAAGAAAGTCACGCCATTGGTATAGTGTTTGGTCAACCGCAGGAAAGCAGCATTGAACCATGTAAAGAAACGATTGTGATTTTCAGAACCTGGCTTTAAGAGCAAGGCACACAGGGCTGGTGTCAGCGTTAGTGCAACCAGACCAGACAAAACTACCGCAATCGAAATCGTGACGGAGAACTGACGATACAACTCACCCGCCAGACCACCGAGGAAAGCAATAGGACCAAACGCGGCCACCAGCACCAGCACAATCGCAATGACAGGGCCAGTGACTTCGTGCATGGCTTCAATTGCTGCGTCTTTTGGTGTCATGCCCTCTTCATTGATCAGACGCTCGACATTTTCCAGCACCACAATCGCATCATCAACAACGATACCAATCGCCAACACCATACCGAACAGAGTCAAGGTATTAATGCTGTATCCCAGCAGATGCAAACCTGCCATCGTACCGATCAGCGATACCGGCACCGCCAGTGTTGGAATAATCGTCGCTCTCCAGCTTTGCAGGAACAGATACACGACAATGAATACCAGTACCATTGCCTCACCCAGGGTTTTTAATACCTCGGCGATAGATTCCGTCACGAAAGGTGTCGTATCGTAGGGTGTCGCGTATTCCATACCTTCCGGAAATTTGGACTTCAACTCTTTCAACGTGGCTTCTACCGCTTTGCGTGTATCCAGCGCATTAGCGCCGGTTTGCAAGAAGACACCGATATTGGCAGAAGGATGTCCATTAACACGTCCATACAAGTTGTAGTCTTTTGAACCCAACTCAACACGCGCCACGTCTTTAATACGGACGGTAGCACCCGCTTTATCTGATTTGACAATAATATTGGCAAACTCTTCCGGTTCCAGCAAACGACCTTTTGCTGTCACCGTCATCGTCAATTCTTCCGTGTTATTTGGCGGAGCCCCCACTTTACCAGCCGCATATTGTGCATTCTGTTCATTGATGGCGTTGGAAATATCTCCTACGGTCACGCCCAGTTGCGCCATACGATCAGGACGCATCCAGATCCGCATTGCATAGTCTTTAGCACCGAAAATCTGAACATTTGTCGTGCCAGGCACACGCTTGATCGCATCCAGTACATTTTGTGTCACATAATTCGACAGGTACAGGGCATCGTAACGATTATCAGGAGAATACAGCGCTGCCACGACCAGGAAATTGGAAGAGCTTTTTGACACGGTCACGCCTTGACGCCGCACTTCCTGTGGCAGTTTAGCATCGGCCTGCCGTACGCGATTATTGACGTTGACGGCGGCAATATCGAGATTAGTACCCACTTCAAATGTCACGTTAATCGATACGCGACCATCGGCAGAAGACACAGAATCCATATACAGCATGTGTTCTACACCGTTAATCTGTTCTTCAATCGGACCTGCGACAGTACGCTCAACCACTTCAGCAGAGGCACCTGGGTAAACCGCCGTGACGTTCACGACGGGCGGAGAAATCTCCGGATAGCGTGAGATTGGCAGGACGCGCAAAGCGGCCAGACCAGCCAGCACGATGATCAGCGACAATACTGTCGCGAAAATCGGCCGGTTAATAAAAAATTTAGAAAACATGAATAATTCCTTGTCGCCTTAGCATGTAATGCAGCTTGATGTTCAGATGTTCAAAGAGACACTGAGAGTTTTTCGGCCTGTCACCTGATGTCGTTCGACACCCTATTGCCTAGTGACTTGCTGAAGCACTGGCGGATGCGGATGCAGCTCCTGATGCTGGCTGTTTATTCGCTGGCGCAGGTGCGTTTGCCGGCATTGGTGACGGTGCAGCGGCGGCATCTTTAGCAGACAGGGCAATCGGCGTCACAGTCATACCGGGCTCATGCGCTTTGATAAACCCATCGACGAGAACGCGATCACCATTTTGCAAACCTTTTGTGACGATCCACTCACCATGTGACCAACCATCAAGCTCAACTGGTTTCGGTGCGAGTTTGTTGTCAGGCGTTACAGCAAATACCATTTTCCCCATCGGGCTATCGATGACGGCACGTTGTGGCACAGCCAGTGCGGCATTGCGGGTAGCGCCGTTCAATATCACACGAACGAACTGTCCAGGACGCAAAGCACCATCAGGATTAGGAATTTGTGCACGGGCATCAAAACCACCATTCGCGGTATTTACCTTCTCGCTGACAAAATTCATTTTGCCTTTTGTCGGAAAAACACTGCCGTCAGCTAATTTCAACTGTACGTCAAATGCCATACTGCCGTTATTGGCACGCTTGCCTGGCAACGCGACTTTGCCGCTTCCTACTTCACTGGATAGTTTCAGGAAATCCGATTCAGGAATACTGAAATTAATATAGACAGGATCGGTCTGAACGATCGTGGTCAGCAGGCTATCAGCAGAGGTCACCAGGCTGCCATTAGATTTACCTGCAACGCCGGTCACACCATCAATCGGTGCCACGACACGGGTATAACCCAGATTCAGCTTCGCTTCATTGACTTGCGCCCGCACCTGTTTGAAGTTGGCTTCCGCCGTTTCCAGGGTGGATTTAGCGTCATCAAACTCTTTTTGGCTAATAGCTTTCTCGGCGACCAATGGCGTCAGGCGGGCAAATTCACGCTTGGCCTGATTCAGCTTTGCTTCAGCAACGCCGGCAGCCGCTTCGGCAGAAGCCAGTTGCGTCTGATATGTGCCCGGGTCGATCTGAAACAAGACAGTACCGGCCTTGACGCGAGAACCCTCTTCATACAAGCGGTTTTCAAGAATGCCACTGACACGTGCGCGAACTTCTGTCTCACGGGAACCGGCAGTCTGACCAACATACTCAAAATCGATACCAAGATTACGAGCCTGGACAGTGACAACATTCACTTCCGGCGGTGGCATTGCACCGGGTGCGGCATTAGCACCGCCCTGCTTATCGCAAGCAGCCAACATTAACAAGGGAAAACTCAAGGCAAGTACCTTGACAGACGAACGCTCAAAAACACGATGGATATCAGTGGAGAGAGTCGATAACTGCAACAGGGTATGGGCAGGAAAGCGCATAGGAGATTCTTTCTTCTAGATTGAAGGACGATATGCTATTATATACATTCACGAATGTTTGTAAATGAAGTTTTGAAACACCCTCACTACTTGTCAGAGTATTCTGGAAGCGCAAGGCGATTAAAACGGTATACCGGATAACGCAGAAAACTGCTTTGTCAACAAAAGCCTACCGGAATACATGTCAGATAACGCTGAGACGCAATACGGTAGCAAAAGTTTAACCTGAATCAAACAAAAGTGAGAAAACACCTGATATAGCACCCGGACAAGCATACGCTGACAGCATGCTTGGAAAATACTGAAAAGCTGATTTGAAGGGGACGGGTACGATGATGAAGGCGATCAGTCAGGTACTGAATTAAGATATTAATTAAGCTATTAATGAAGGTATTGAATTTTGATGGTATTCATTGCCTTGCTTAAGGAAAATGAAATATCAAGCCCATGTTAAAAATCAAAATAAAAACAGAAGCAGGAACGGAAACAGCATTACTACGCTGATTTTCGACAAGGAATAAAGATGGCCAGGAAAACGAAAGAAGAAGCTCAGGAAACCTACTCTGCACTGCTGGACGCTGCGGAGACCGTATTTTCAGAAAAAGGTGTGACCAACACGACACTGAACGATGTTGCGACCGCCGCAGGTATGACGCGAGGTGCGATTTACTGGCACTTCAAGGATAAAAATGCATTATTTCATGCCATGTGCGACCGAGCTTTTCTTCCCATGGAGTCTTTACTCAACGAAATACATAGTACCCGGGACAAAGACCCCAAAGCAGCGATACGGAAAATGAACATCCACTTCTTACAACAAGTGGCCTCTGATCAACGTCAGAAAAAGGTATTCGATATTATTTTGCATCGCTGTGAAAAGTCAGCCGATATGACCTTCTTTGTTCTGGAACGGGACAAACGCAATGAATGCATGTCAAGAATGGAGGCACTGTTGATCGCCGCCGTTGACCAAGGCATGTTGCCACCTGAAACAGACACCTGGGTTGCTATGCAGGCCAATCACGGATTTCTGATAGGTCTTGTGCACGAATGGCTGGTGGATACCGCAATCTACGATCTGCCACATCACGCAGAAAGCATGGTCGATATGTTTTTAGCTGGTTTATTCACTTGCCCGCCGCTGAAAAAAAAGATCGCATAAAACCCGATATCAGTAATCAACGATTCAATCGACCAATTTATTTTGGTCGAAAGTGGATGACATCAACAACGTCAGGCAGGCAACTTCCAGTCGAAACGGACGGCCAACATGCGCAACAAGAAGGTAGTGGCTGTTCCAAACAACAAGGCCACAATCTCCATCACATGCAGTTGGTTGAGTAACAAATATACCCAGCAACCGGCAAATGCACAGGTTGCATATAAATTACTACGACGAAATACCAAGGGAATTTCATTACAGATAACGTCGCGTAAAACACCACCAAAAATTCCCGTAATCACCCCCATCATCGCACAAACAAACATCGGCATTTCAGCTTCTGATGCCAAAGAAGCGCCATTCACGCTGAACAAACCCAATCCCAGCGCATCTGCAAATACAATCGCATTTTCAGCAACGGCATGACGTAAATGACGCAGGACAGGAATTGCGATCAATGCCATGACAAAGATCAGAATAGGATATTCCTGATGCTCTACCCAGAATAAGGGACGTCGATCCAGCAAAAGATCGCGCAAAGTACCACCGCCAAAAGCGGTAATAAATGCCACGGTGAACACCCCGACCACGTCCATACGCTTGCGACGCGCCTCAATGAAGCCAGAGCTGGCAAACGCAATAATTCCAGCGACCTCAATCGTGTGCAACATGACATTCATGCCAAGGTGATTCAACGCCATTTTCCTGTTCCTGCATCAGTTGTCATTTCAGATAGTCGGTCATTTTACCCGCAGACAGCATTGTTACCGAGCAGCAAATAACGAAACCGCAGCCATCATTCAGGCAATACTCAAGACAACATAGCCGTATGCGCTGCTGGCATGAAAACAGAATTACATTGTATAATCATGGGCTTGGCATTTTGCGTGTGCAAATCCAATTCATTTTTAATCAGGCAAGTGATACGCAATCGGGTCAAGAAGCAAGGCGACCGACGAAGTGCTGATTGGCTACCTACTTTTATTTCGAGGCAAGCATGAGAGATGGCATCCACCCAAATTATCGTGAAGTGTTGTTCCACGACGTTTCTAACGATTTCAAATTCATTACACGTTCGACAATTCAGACTAGAGATAAAGCTGAATTCGAAGGTAAAGAATACCCATTGGTAAAAATCGAGGTTTCCGCAGAATCTCACCCTTTCTACACTGGCAAGCACAAAATCGTTGATACTGCTGGTCGCGTTGAAAAATTCCGCCAGAAGTTCGGCAAAGTTGGTTCCAAAACTTCCATCGCCGAGTAATTTCCGCGACAGTTTTAGTAAAAAAGGCAGCTCAGGCTGCCTTTTTTACTGTTGCTTTCCCCTACAATAAACATCCTTTTCCTCCTGCAACACCATATGAAGCCAGTTCGCCTTCCCGCTGCAGCCACAATCGCTCTACCGCGCTGGGGCATTCTTGCGCTTTGCCTGCTGTATATCCTGCCAGGTCTGATTGGTCGCGATCCATGGAAAGGCGACGATGCCGCCGGATTTGGGATTATGTGGACGATGGCACACGGCTCATTTGCTGACTGGTTGTGGCCACATATTGTCGGCTTGCCTGTCCCGGAGGAAGGCCCGCTGGCATTCTGGTTCGGTGCGATCTGCATCAAACTATTTGGCTGGCTACTCGGTGAGCCAATGGCAGCAAGGCTTTCGACTGGCATCTTTTTTCTGATCGGTTCAGTGTCAGTCTGGTATGCAACCTATCTTCTGGGGCGCAGAAATGAAGCGCAACCGTTAAAACTTGCTTTCGGCGGACAGCCAGAACCTAAAGACTTTGGCCGCACGCTGGCAGATGGTGCGCTACTGATTTACCTCGGATGTCTGGGCTTGCTGATACGCAGCCATGAAACCAGTGCTGAAGCATTGCAGATTTCGCTGGTCGCTTTTGCCTTGTATTTGTGTGTACGCTTGCTTGACCAACCAGTGCTGCGCCTCGCGATCGGCCTTGGCATTACATTGGGCTTAATGATACTGACGCGTGGATGGGTCTTGCCAATGGGCTTATGGATCAGTCTGCTGGCGCTATGCCTTTACCGGGAACAGACAAAACAGTTGAAATTACTACTGGTGGCGCTGCCGTTTGCAATCGCAGTCACGGGTATATGGCTGACCGCCATTTCTGTTCTTCATCCGTTCGATAGTTCGCCCTATCCTGCCTGGATGCTGTGGAATTATCGGCAGATCAGCTTGCCCGATATGGATAGCGTCAGTTATTTTTTCAAATATGGCATCTGGTTTGCCTGGCCTGCCTGGCCTTTTGCAGCTTGGGCCATCTATGCCTGGCGCAAACAAGAAAAAGCATTACATATTTCTTTGCCAGTGGCTTTTGTCAGTTGCTTTACCGTTCTTGCCATATTAAATCAGCAATCGGAAGAAGCATTGCTATTGCCAATTCTTCCACCGCTGGCGATTCTCGCTGCTTTTGGCCTGCCAACCATGAAACGCAGTGCCATCAATGCCGTGGACTGGTTTGCCGTGATGATACTGACCGGACTCGCCGCCTTTATCTGGTTATGCTGGATTGCCAGCCAGACAGGCTGGCCACCAAAGCTGGCAACGAAAGTGATGACACTCGCACCGGGCTTTCAGGCTAGTTTCCATCCACTGGTCTTTATTGCGGCACTCGGAATCAGCATAGCCTGGTTTAGTCTCGTGTTCTGGCGCATTTCACGACAACCATCCGTTCTATGGCGCGCTGTCGTACTCTCCAGTGGTGGCGTTATTTTATGCTGGTCACTATTACTCAGTCTTTGCCTGCCCTGGATCAACTACCGTGTCAGCTATGAACCGACGGCGAACAGCATCGCCAGCCAGTTGCCAGCCAGTTATAGCTGCGTAGAAGCGAGCCTGGGGCCATCACAGCGGGCATCTTTTGCTTATTTTGGTGGAATCCGTTTTTCAGGATTCTCCGATCATGACTGCCCTTATCTGCTCGTACAAAACAGCAGAAAAAACAGTCAGATCAACGGCTTGCCGTTGCAATATCAGAATGAGCAATGGGAAGCCATCTGGAGTGGTCACCGGGTCGCCGATAAGGACGAGTTATTCACCTTATATCAGCGCAGATCACCATGATTCAGGCTTTTCCCGCAACGTTACGCGGCAATATACACCGCATCGCATCCCTTGCCTGGCCCATGATCGTCGGGCAACTGGCGGTCGTTGGAAATGGCGTCATTGATACCGCAATGACTTCCCGCTTCTCTGCTACGGATCTTGCGGCACTATCGATTGGTATTTCCATCTATGTCAGCATCTTCGTAGGTTTAAACGGGGTACTTCAGGCAATATCGCCGGCGGTCGGCCAGCTGTTCGGTGCGCAGCAATACAAAAAAATTGGCGCTGAAATCAAACAAGGAGTCTGGCTGGGATTCTTTCTTTCCTGTATTGGTTGCTTAATTTTGCTCTTTCCGCAAAGTTTATTATCTATTGCACAAGCATCACCTGAACTGAATACGAAAGCTGCCCTCTATCTGCAAATACTGGCGATCGCCTTGCCCGCAACGATGGGATTCCGGATTTATGGAGCGCTTAATAACGCCGTAGGACGTCCGAAAATGGTCATGGCGATTCAGTTGGCAGCACTTGGCTTAAAAATTCCGCTCAATACCCTGTTCATCTTCGGTGGATTAGGCATCCCCGCGATGGGTGGGCCGGGATGCGCCGCGGCGACCGCAGTCAACGCCTGGCTGATGCTGATCGCGGGCTGGCTGATGCTACGTCATGTTAAATACTATGAGCTATTCGCTTTATTTGGCAACGGCTTTGTCAAGCCACAATGGGAGTCCCTTCGCAGCCTCCTGCATCTGGGCATTCCCATGGGACTCAGCTATCTGATTGAAGTCACCGCGTTTGCCTTCATGGCACTTTTTATCGCCAGACTTGGCGAAGTGGCCGTCTCAGGACACCAGTTGACTGCTAATTTCGGCACGATCCTTTACATGTTGCCACTCTCCATTGCCAGTGCCACCGGAACGCTGGTAGCGCAAGCCATCGGTGCCGGGCAACTACAAACAGCCCGCCGTACAGGCAATGCCGGCGCTGTGTTAGCCGCCATGCTTGCAATTCCTATCGGTATCATTATCTGGTTTTCCCGCAGCCTGATCCTGCATGCCTATACCTCCAATCCGTCTATTATTGCTGCCGCATTTCCACTCTTCCTGTTTATCTCGGTCTACCAGATATTTGATGCAATGCAAGTGACTGCAGCCTTCATTCTGCGCGCCTACAAAATCGCGATCGTTCCCACCATTCTCTACGCATTTGCACTCTGGGGTTGCGGCCTAGGAGGCGGTTACATACTGGGTCTCGACCCTTTCAATATCAGCCCTGCTTTTTTACATGGCGCAGCCGGTTTCTGGATGGCAAACAGTACATCCCTCGCGATCGTTGCAGCTTGTCTGTGGGCCTATTTACGATACATACAACGACAATTCGAACAACACACACCCGTTCGTGACCAAACATAGATCAAACGACACTATTGCAAAACAAGGGCGATCCTGTCATAATCTTGCTTCTGCGTTGCCGAGATGGCGGAATAGGTAGACGCACGGGACTCAAAATCCCGCGCCGCAAGGCGTGCCGGTTCGATTCCGGCTCTCGGCACCAATAACATTTATATGTTATTCGAAAATTAGAGACCCCTGTAAAGCTAATAAAATCAAGGCTTTACAGGGTTTTTTATTTGCCGAATCGAAAAAAAATCCGACAAAAAATCTCGATTCGGTTTGCTGCAAAAAATCGCAATTGATCGTCAGTCTTACCCTTTCTTACCTCTTTTTACCTCTCCTTTTGTGCTATTTTGTTCTGTGCATTTTCAAGCAATCGTTTCAAAATTCATTCTGAAACGTTTCAAAATTAATAAACTTGACGCGAGTAACTTTTGTGAACTAGAGTTACCGCATGACGCATTTCAAACCATTTTCTTACCTCCGACGATGGCTCATTAGTGACACACAAGCAGTCACTGTGGAGCAGCGTTTGCAGAATTTGGCTTTGTGGCAAATTGTGTTGATTGGGTTAGCCGGCGCATCTGTTTTCAGCTTGTGTCTTTTGTACTTTTTTGGCCAGATTGGTACTCAAATTTTTGCTATCGGTTGTGCGCTTTTTATGAGCCTGCTGATCGTTTTTTGTTGGTCATTGACTTTTACTTATGAAATGCAGCGACAGGCTCGCTTGCTAGGCATTTCTTGCCTGTGGATCTGCCGGCTGATTTTTACGGCATTGTTTTTTGCAGTCTGCTATTCACCACTTCTCCCTCCACCACGTTTTCTTGCCTGACCTTCGTTCGCCAACGCGTTTTCGCATTGGCGTTTAAGAGATCAGTGCTGCTTGCCACGCAATGTGCAGGCAATAGGAAACAACATGTCCGCAACATACGAATACCATTTGAGCCAAGTTTTGGCAGCATCAAATGGCGCGTTACTCACGCCATTGAAAATTGCAGCGAAAATTTTAGGTCTCGCTACACAAACTCTATACAACCAAATTCATAAAGGAACGTTTCCACTTTCGGTAGTGAAGCTGGGAAAGCGCTGCTTTGTACGAACGTCTGATCTTGCATCACTAGTGTCTGGTACCTCTGCTCAACACCAACAAATACAAGTGCCGCCGGTAGTGAGCATTAAGCCGCCGCCACGCCCTCGCGGCCGCCCCAGAAAAGATGCAGCAGCTACAGGGAGCAGCTGTGCGCAACGATGATCTTGCAGTAATGCCTAAAATAAAAATTCCCGAAGGCATGTATAGAAGGATGGCTGAGTGCAAACAGAAGCCGTTAATCGTCGATCAAAAACCAAGGAATCTGTTTGTTCCTGGCTTACGACCATTTCTGCGTGTAATGTCAAATCATCTAGCACGATCAAGTTTATTTGCACCCATTAACAGCGGCGGAGGTAAAAACACGACAGGTAGTGGCGGGGAAAACAGAAAGAAGTATCACACAGGCTCACTGTTAGTGAGTCGTCGTGACGCGGAAATTAAGTATTGGGGGGAGCAATTAACTGAAGCCCATGCGGACGTCTGGATGCAAGTAATCTATGAAGCAATTAAACACCCGCTGGGTGAGATATTTGAAATTAAAGGGGCGCAGTTTTTAAGTGCCATCGGCAGAGCCAACGGTGGCAATGATTATGACTGGCTGAAAAAGACGCTCTTATCTTTACATCACGCGTCGCTGGTAATCGAAGTTTGGCAAGGCTCAAAATCTCCATCCGAACCACGACAGTTAAAATTAAAAATTGGCAAATCTGAATTTGGTGAAGGTGATTTGGAAGCCATCAGGTTAATTGAAAAATTTAGATACGTTGGTGCGACCAAATCCTTTCAGCTCAGTATAGATACTCGCTGGCACTTGATGTATGAAAACAAGGAATTTGCACTGATCGACTCGCAAAAAAGGATGCAACTCAAAACAAATATTGCAAAAGCACTCCAGCGTCTGATAGCTACAAGTAATTCAGTAGAACAGAGATATGCACTTGAATCAGAAGAAAACGGTGTGAAAGGGATCAAGGAAATTTTTCAATACACGGGAAGGCTTCGTGATTTTTCAAATGCCTTGAAATTAGCAATAAGCGACTTAAAAAACGCAAAAATAATTTCAGATGGATACCTTGAAATAAGCACAAAAAATAAACTACAAATCGTGCTTAAAAAATTGATAAGTAGAGGTCAACAATGAAAAGCCACTTTACAGTCATCGGGATTTCGTCGCTGTCATCATCGCCAGAAAATCGGGAGGCGGCCGCGCGGGAGACCGTCGCAATTGATCGGGAACCGGTCGCACAAAATCGGGGTGCGGTCGCGCAAAATCGGGAAACCATCGCGCAACAAATCTCGAAACCCGCATGCCGTATGGCTTTTGGTCGACGGAAAAACCCTTTACCTTCTTTTTACCTTTTTTTTACCGACCACGCGCTGTGGATAAAGGCTCGGCAATCTCACAACCGCAGTCTAGACTGCGCCTTCGGCGCACAAGGAAAGACTAAGCTGAGCAAAATCGAAGGCCAACCCGCCGCCCCGCTTGAGGCGGGCGGTGATACACGGACGCGCCTGCCGGCGCCCGCCATCCCGTTCCCCGTTGGGGAACGTGCGGGTTGCCGTCCTTATCCATCTTTTGCGCCGTCCGTGCAGGCCTGCAGAGAAGAGTACTTTGAAAATTGGGCGATGAAATCTGCTTTCAATTTTTTTAGTTTAATGACGTCATTAAAAATTCAGAGAATTGTATGAACACGATCTTTAATCGCAGAAATATCGGCCCATTTTTGTTGCTGCTGTTAAGCTGCACCTTATCTTATTCACAAACAGTGACCGCCGACGGCATGCTTAACGCGGCCAACAATGGCACTGACCTTGCCGGGAAAGTGTTATCAGAAGCGTTTGGGCAAGTTTTCTATCAAACGCCAGGCGTGCCCGGATCTGTTTCCGGGTCAACGCTTGGGGCGATGTTTGGCACGTTCAATGCGGCATTATTAGCGGTTGGCGTGTTCTGGTTTTCTTATAACATTACCGCTGCAACGGTTCAAACTGCCGAAGGCGGTGAGTTCATGGGCCAGCGCTTTTCCACGATCTGGTTTCCAATCCGTTTCATCGTGGGCATCTCGACTCTTGTACCCATGTTTGGCGGGTACTGCGGTGCTCAAGTCATCATGATGTACTTTGCCAAAATGGGCATTGGGATGGCGAACCTGATTGTAGCTGCGGCCCTGTCTTCACTTGGCGGCTTCAATACCGCGTCCGCCGTCATTCATCAGAATGCCCAGGAAACCGCCAAAGCAATGTTTAACTCCAACTTGTGTACACTTGCGATTGCAAACGACAACTCGATGGCGAGTGCCAATGCGGTAGACATTAATGGCAATATCAGCGGTCCGGAAACGAACGTGTCGTTATTCATGGCACCGGATGGGCTTGAATACAGCTATTCCCGTCAGGCACCCGTCACATCGGGTGGCGACGGAGCCTGTGGCGATGTCAAACTTGTTCTCACAAAAATGGCGTCCAATTCAAGCATTATTGACGTTTCAAGTATCGTCGACGATGCTAAGGCCGCACATCAATCTGCACTGGCCACGATGAACACGTCGATGCAGCAACTGGCGCAAGACTATCTCACGTCAACAAATGGCGGTGGCGGATCCATTGATTTTCCCGCCAAATTCGACGCGGCCGCCGCCTACGAAAAAACAGTGACTGATGCATTGTCACCGAAAGCCACGTCGATATCAAATGCTGCGATGAGTAACATCACAAGCGAAATCAAAAGTAAAGGATGGATGGCGTTGGGATCCTTCTATCAAACCTTAGCCGTGATTGGCGACACCATCACGGCGGTTGCCGGCGGAAAAACAGCGATCACCGCGCCGCAAGATCCGGATAAATTTGCTTTTAACGATACCTATAAGGCAGCCCTAAGAAATCTGGCAAACATTCAGAATTTCAATAAGGATGCGGCGATTGCCGGTGAAGATGGCATTGTTTCTAAACTATTCGCCAGGCAAAAAATTACAAACCAAGTTGCCAGCTGGACGATTACTGGCAAAGGCGGTACGGTGAATCCGATTATTGAATTCAAAAATTTGGGAGATGGCCTGATTTGGATGGGCTCAGGAGCAATTACTGCATACGGCGTGGCCCATATGGCGGTTGGCGCTGCGCAAGGTCTCAAAAGTTCGTTAGCGGGGATTGCGACCGATCTAGTCGGAACCGGCGTTGTGCGTGAGGCCGCGAAAGGAGCGTTAGACGCATTCTCACCGTTTGCTGTGATGGCAATCGTTGGTCTTTTTGCGTTCGGAATTACACTCTCTGTCTACATTCCAATGCTCCCATTTATCATCTGGTATGGCGGAATCATGGCGTGGTTCGCCAATGTGCTAGAAGGACTGATCGCCTCTCCGGTCGGTGCATTTGCACACTTAGAAGCTGAGGGCGAGGGCATGGGGCAGCGTGCACAACATACCTATCTATTTTTATTCGGCGTGTTGCTGCGACCGACATTGATGGTCTTCGGATTTTTTGGCGGGTCGTATGCGGTCAAAGTGCTGGGCGCAATTCTGCTCGTCCTTTTTGCGCCGGCGATGGCGAATGCTCAGTTCAACAGCATGACGGGCTTTGTAATGTTTGTCGGCTTTATTTTTGTGTTTGTATCCCTTGTTTTGACCCTGATTCATGGCTGTTTCAATTTAATTCACATCATTCCAGATCAGGTCATCTCTTGGGTTGGTGGTCAAGTAGTTGGAACAATCGGCAAAGACACTGACGACCGCGCAAAAAGCCATTTTTTGGCTGGTGTCGCGCAGATTAGAACAAATATGAGGCCTGTCGGTTCCGATTCAAAAAATCCAAAAAAGAAAAGTGAAGCAGGAAACGCAATCACAAGTGCTTAGCTAAGCATTTTCACTCATAGATCAATTTTTTTAAGCCATTGATTTTAAAGGGGTTGGTTTTCCCAACTCAAAAATAAAGCGAAGAACTGTGTCAAGGGGAACGTGGAATACCGCAGCCGCTCGGCGGTGAGGATATGCCGCGAAAGCCCCTTTACACAGTTCGTAGCGGCAAAGCTAAGAGCAATGGGTGCAGGAAGGTTTTTTCCTGCACCCATTGCCTTGCGGCGAGCGCGGGTTTGGGCAGCGCCCAAGTTTTAAAAATCACGACTAATCAAATCAATGCGAAGTGAATCCCGAAATTTGACACGCTCATTTTTTCCTGTATTTTGGATTTGAAGTTTTCAAAAATTCAAAGTAAAAAAAGGAAAATCATGTTCACAAAATTCTTCTCAAAATTATCCGTTGTCTTGTCGGTTGCGTCGTTAGCTGCGTGCGGCGGTGGAGGCGCTGGATCTACACCAGATTCAAATTCGTCCTCGCCTACATCTCCGACAATTATTCCTGCAAATTTGCAGACCACAGTTCCTGCACCGACTTACCAAGCAGGATCGGTCGAACTCCAGGCATTCACTGAGTTGAATAATTTCAGAAAAATGGTTGGCCTTGGCTTGTTGTCTCAAAATTCAAAAATTGATTTGGCAGCCGCAAATCATGCGAACTATATTGCTGTAAATATTGATGCCGACGTGACGGTTTTTGGTCATTATGAAGTCGCAACGAAAGCAGGTTTTACCGGTATCGCGCCGGGCGACAGAACATCGTTTACAGGTTACGGTCCGGTCGCATCAGAAGTCGCGATAAGTAATAATTTTAATGCGACTCAGCAAACGCCTATCGAGGGCTTTGTCGGTACTGTTTATCATCGATCTGGGTTATTGAATCAATGTCCAAGAGATGTTGGCATTGGCTATCAAAACCATACAACGCCCGCAGGGCTGATCGCGAACCCATTAATAATCGATTTGGGATATTCTCAAACGATAGGATGCCAAACAAATGCATCAAATTTCGTTTACAGCTATCCGGTTGCAGATCAAGTTAACGTGCCTGTTTCAATGAACTCAGAATCGCCGTTTCCGTTTCCGGATATGCCAAAAAATCAGTATCAAAATTTTGATGTTGCAAACTTGACGTCTTATCCGATCAGCATTGGCGTATATGCCGGTTATGTGCTGACAATGGACAGCATGACTGTAACTGAACAAGGCCAGACAGTACCGTTGCAGATGCGTTTTTTAACAAATGCGAACGATCCGAATAAGCTGCTATCTGCAGAGCAAATGGTATTCGTGGGATACGCACCTTTTAAATCTGCGACCAAGTACAACGTCTTGTTTAAAGGTGCGGCAAACGGCATTACGATCACTAAATCGTTCTCGTTCACTACAAAATAGTGGTACCCATCATTCGTGGCGCAAATAGTCGTTGAATTGCACATAATTTTAATCTTTTACTGTTTGGATGTAAGCACTATGCAGATTACTCATTGCTTTGCTGGCCCAGCCAAGAAAGGGGCGGCCTTTCATGGATGGGCAGGTCCAATTACTGAGTGGGCAGAAAAGTCCGCGCCGAAAGTTACGTTTGGAGAATGGAAGCGAAGCCCAACAGAAGGTGGTAGCGTCACATTTGAATGCCGGCCGTTTCAGCTTTGCATGTATGGCGCAAATTCTTCGAAAATGGCAGTGCGAGACAAGTTCACCTACTTTGCCTTTGTCGGCCTCGGCGCAGACGGTCAGCTGCGACTTCAGAGATTGCCAGAAGGTACGGACGCACGCGAAATTTTCGCCGCTGGCGGCTGGACGCCACCATCCACATTCGAGCTGGTCGGCCAAGTCACAGCTCTGGTCAATCTTGATTTTTCACAGCAACTGGATGCCTTGATATCCGTCGTTGAGCTTTGCAACGACGGATATGGTTTGAGCAAGTCGTTGCGCCTCGCCGCAGCAGGGCCATCGGAAAAGCTTGCTGCCGTGGAGACGTTTGTCACCTGCTTGACCAATTGGCCTCAGTTGTCCGAAGTGGCACAGGCAATCAGTTTATTTTTACAGTCCCACATCCACGAGCGGGAAGGTAGGCGCGCGAATGCAGCCGCTGTTAGAAAGGCCGCTCTCGAACAAGCGGTTTCAGAAATGCGTGCCGCGAGGTTCGACGTCACCCCAATCCGTGCCGCAGCTTGGATGATGGACCTCAAGGAAGTGACCGAGCCGATCCCGCATGCAGTAAAAGAGAAGGCACGCAAGCTGAAAAAAGAATTCGCGGATTTCTTCGGTGGTGTATAGAGGGGCGTGCGGAGCGCCCTGATGCTCTATCTAGCTCTCAAATAAAAAACGCAATTTTCATTGCGTTTTTTTGACTGCTTTATTCAATTTCCTTCTCGTACACACACGTTATGCGGATTGCCGTCAGAGGAGTAATTCAAGCCATATTCCCATCGCGGCGCATTCGTCCAATTTAAAACCGCTGTAACAAGTTTTATCCTCCCCGACTGGACGTTCTGGTCGAACTGATTGTCCCCGACATAACCGTCGTCAACATATATTGTATTTGACGTATTGGAGTGAGAAATATTGGTGCAGATATAAGTTACGGCACAGGTGGGGTAATCCGTTGCGCCGTTTGGACAAGCTGGTGTATCTAATTTTAATGTGCACATACTCAAATCGGTCGTCGTGCTCATTGCGCAGCTGGAACCACTGTAAGTTGTCGTCGTTGTTGTATGACCTGCGAAATTAATTGGATCTGGACACGCACCCGTCGTCACTGTGGTGGCAGGGCAGACCGACGGTGGTGGAATCGGCACACAAGCGCTCGTGTCCCAATACGAAGAAGTCGTGTTACCAGGACAGGTCGTCGTCGTCACCAAATGCTTGAAGCCCGTATAGCCTGCATCGCAAGCTATATTGCTACCGACAACGATGCTTGGTGAGCACGTCGGTGTGCATCCGCTTGTGTCCCACTTAAACGTCGCAACGTTGCCAGGACACGACGTCGTCGTGACTCCAAACTTAAATCCTGTATAGCCTGCATCGCACGCAACGTTACCCCCCTTCGTAACGCTTGGTGTGCACGGAGGTGGCAGAGGAACGCAGCTTCCTCCATTCCATGCTGTGCCGGCTGGACACGCACACGAAATTCCATCTGATTGCAAGACCTGATTTGATGGGCACGTATTTGCTACGCAACTAGGATTGCCCTTTCCGTCATGTGTCAGCGATGTCCCCCATGGGCATGCCGGATCATTGTCAACACAATGTGCTACGGTTGCACCAGTTAAAGTCCAATGCTTCCCAGTCGGGCAGCCTGGTGATTTTGGTTGAGGTGCACATGCGGCCGGCGTCAGTTCACAGGTGCGGTCGACCGCTGGAGAAGTCGTCGCTTTCACACACTGGCTTGTGTTATAGGTTGGGGTTGTCGAAACCAAACCGAACGGCCACTCAGCAGGGCAAGTGATAGTCGTTGTCTTAAATTTTTGACCGGAATAACCGGCATCACAAGGCACATAATTATTTACCGTCGAAGGTGTGCAAGAAGATGTTTTTGCTTGTGCAAAAACAGATGAACTTATTGTGACTAAAAGAGTGAAAATGAGTAGTTTTGCGTTTTTCATTTTATACATACCTATATATACGAAAAAATTAAAATTAATTTACACGGTCAAACAATTAATATTTAAAAATATTGTTGCGATAAGCAGTTTTAACATGTAAATTGGTTGCATTGGTTAGTGAAAAAAATAGAGGTAAAGATGAGTAGCAAAAAGAAAGATTTAAACGAAAAAACTGTCTTAAAAACGTTAAAAGGACGGCAGACCAAGCAGGTTGGCATCAGCATGCCAATCTCTCTCATTGAAAGATTTGAGGAAGTAAAAAAGGAAGCGGAATCCCAGGGGTACACACTCATCATGAGTGAGATATGTTGTGAGGCCGTCGAAGCGGCAATTGAGCAGGCAGGTAAAGAGATGGCTGCTATTTTAAAAAAGCAAACTGCGCAAAAGACTTGACCATCTGCGAAACCTCACACGTGAAAGAGGCGATCTGGATTTATGTGTGTGCTAAATAGATTCTGTTTGTACTCTATTTAGGGTCTAAAAATGCGCTGTTTTTCTTAACCGAATTTGCAGAAATTTTTTAGCGTATTTTTATGCACTATTCATGCGCTAAATATGCACCAAACATATTCTGATTGGAATCGAAAAATGGATGAGGTTGACGATGCAAAAAGGGAGTTGGCAAATGCTGCAGTCGATTTTGAAAGCGGCGCATCTGGATGGAAGGCGTACGTTCGTCAGTTAAATACTAGGCTGGATGGAACAGAAATACAAAATAGCCTTCTTATGCAGCAGATAAAAATACTAGCTTGTGAGCCGAGGCCTGATTCATTAATTTTAAATATGAGAAAAATTCTTCTTGAGCAAAAATTAAAGAAGAAAAGAATGCGGCAACAAGAGCAAGTTCAAAATGAGTCGCTCTCATTGGTGCCGTTAATTTTTATTGAACCGACTATTTTTAAGAATGGAGATTGAAAAATGTTAACCCATGATCCTCTAATGAACTTAGCTAATACAGACTGGCATGATATTTATATAGAGAATACAGATTTATATATCTGCGATGAGAAGACGATTGCAGATGCGCATGCAGAGGCACCAACTGATATCGCGCGAGCATATATCTATGGCATATATGAATCGAGAAAGCGCAATTCTGTATTGGCCGGAACGCACTTTTAATCCAATTTCTTGTGACTAAAAATTTTCTGTGAATGACTATTTTTATTCTGAAATCTGAAAAAAGGCTGAGAAGCAAGAGCTAACGTTCGCTTCGCTTAAACGTTATTCCTCGCCTTCGGCTCGCCCCCGCTCCCTGCGGTCAGGGGGTTGCAAAAGCGCTTTGCCTGGAGTTGTGTATGCCTGAATTAAATGAGAAGAGAAGATCGCGTCGCGGCCATCCTAAACTTGATAAATCAGAATGCCGAACCAACTGTGTTTCAGTTCGCTTAAATGATTCTGAGCTTGCCATGCTTGAGCAAAAACGAGGGAACCTGATGAGAGGTGAATGGTTGAGAATGTCGGCACTAGATCACCTACCACCAGTCATCCCAGGTCTTAATCAAAAAGCTTGGATTGAGTTGGCGCGAGCGGCATCGAACCTTA
Organism: Undibacterium sp. SXout7W; assembly: GCF_049339385.1. Classification (NCBI taxonomy): domain Bacteria; kingdom Pseudomonadati; phylum Pseudomonadota; class Betaproteobacteria; order Burkholderiales; family Oxalobacteraceae; genus Undibacterium; species Undibacterium sp. SXout7W. The sequence goes on from NZ_JBMPPF010000007.1 coordinate 190,948, forward strand.
ACCAAATTGCAGCCAATCTGAACCGCGACGGCCTGGTAGATGTCCAGATAATTCAAAATGAATTAGTAGAGTTCCGCAATAAACTATTGGGTGCAAATGTTTTCGATGGAAGCGATTTCTGATGAAAGGCATGCGGAAAATTTCGCGAGGCAGCGGATTTCGCGGAGCGCTTGAATATGTATTAAATCGTGCATCTGGAAAAGACTGTGGTCGACTGATCGGAGGAAATCTATCAGCAAGTGATCCGCTGAGTTTGGCACAGGAATTTGGTGCAATAAGGCGGCTACGGCCTGAAATAAAAAAGCCCGTTTGGCACAATTCGCTTCGCCTACCTGCTGGTGAACAGCTCAATGATTCGCAATGGAATCAGATTGCAGAAGACTATATGACGCAGATGGGATTTGATGATTCCCATCCTCGCGTATACGTTATGCACGATGATAAAGACGGGCAGCATATTCACATTGTTGCATCAAGAATTGACCTTTCAGGCGCATTATATCTCGGTCAAAACGAGAACCTAAAATCTACAAAAATAATTGAAGAACTTGAGAAAAAGTATGCACTCATCATTACAAAAGGTGTAGATAGAATCGGCGACACTGCAATAGTATCCATGCCGTCTACAAAAAAAATAAAGAAAAAAGAGCGGGAAAAATCATTGCGAACTGGTGTTGAACCACCACGCGAACGACTTCAATTACTGATCGATGATGCGCTTAAACGAAATCCAACTGCTTCGCAGTTTGCTCAGTTTTTGACAGGTAAAGGGGTTAAAGTCATTGCCAACATCGCAGCAACGGGCAAAATGAATGGCTTCTCTTTTTCCCTTGATGGAGTGTCATTTTCCGGATCAAAACTCGGTGATAAATATAAATGGTCCAGCTTATTGAAGCGGGGATTGATGTTTGATTCTGCAAATGACGTGGCAGGCCTGGCTGCATTTAAATCAAAATCTGAGATCGAAACAGACCAGAGCACTGACACAATTGAAGGATCGTACGCCTTTTATTTAATTAAATTCTTAAATCAAAAGCGCTGTCAAAATGGCGTCGAGTATCGCTGGCAGAATGGCAATGCAGCTTTTTTTGATCGCGGATCCACTGTTCAAATAATTGGAAATTCTACTGCGGCAAAGATCAAAGCCATGGTAGAACTCGCACATCAAAAAGGTTGGAAAGCCATCAAACTGACGGGGTCTGCAGAATTCAAAAAAATCGCGATCGATGAGGCAATTCAACAGGGTATTCAAATCGCAAACCCAGAATTGCAGCAATATATAAAAACACTGACTAAACGACCGAATGTAGATCAAGAATCCGTACCCACTTCGCAATTCGTGTCTGGGATTTCAAGAGCAAGCCTCTTAAAATTTCCGACTGAACAGCTATCGGATGAGAAAGAAAACATCCTGTCGCCACCACCATAGATTTGACACGGTTATTTTTTCCTGTAATTTGATTTTCAGGTATTGAAAATTTATTCGGGAAAATATGACCATATTGAATCAAAAAATCATTCGCCGTTTGCGGTCAGCGCTCTCTACTTTAGAACAAGAGTATTTTTCGCGAGTTTTCATCGGACGCGAAAACGAAGTCGACGTATGCAAGGAACTTGGTTGCGTTGACTCTTTTGAGCTGCAATTACTGAAATCGCTGCGAAACCCTCAACCAGGAGATTTCTGTGGTTGAGAAAAAGCGGACATCTAAATCAAAACCTGCGGAGTTAAGTAAAGCGGAGAAGGCACGCAATCGGTATATCACAACACGCTATGAAGGGAGATCATTCTGGGTGCGCATGAAGCTGCACGGCGTTCCAATCCAAGCTACATTCGATACGATAGAAGATGCGCGCGCATACCGTGACCGGATGCTAGCGGATGCGACAACGGATCCGACTCATCGGCTAGTACTTCAATCTCGCCAGAAGAAAGAAGAAATTAAAACGCTCACGCTCGGTATGATGCTTACGCGCTATGAAAATGAAGTTACGCTGTTTAAGAAGGCTCCGCATTCGGAACAAATCCGCATCGGAATTATCAATCGCCTCAACATTGCCACACTACCAATCGAGTTAATAAATCGCGATGTAGTGTTACGCTTCACTTCTCAAATCCGTAAGCGAAATATTTCAGATAGCACAGTAAGAAAATATCTCATGTTGCTGAGTGCTGTCTTCACGACAGCTAAAAAGCGCTGGGGAATATCATTGAATAACCCAATACGTGAAATTGAAATTCCAAGTAACGGAAAACCACGTGACCGTCGCGTAGAACCTGGCGAGTTTGATCGTATTGTTGATCAAATCAGATCAAGTCATCCGATCAAAGAGCTTCTTATCCTGTCGATAGAAACGGCCTGCAGGCGTGGTGAATTGTTAAAGTTGGTATGGAAGGATATCGATTTAGTGAGTCAAACGGCCGTGCTGCGTGAAACAAAGTAACCGCCCGGCGAACTCATGTTGACCGAACGACTTTATCGTGGTGAGAATTATTGTACGGTGGCCCAGCGATGCGGGAGCAGTTGGCTAATTTGACTAAACGGTTGTAGCGGCAGCCGTTCCAGA